>JANMSL010000012.1:0-2928 GCA_031389245.1 Lysobacterales bacterium
ATTGCCGCTTCCTTGCCGAAGTTGCGGGCCAGCCTGATGTAACCGATCTCGGCATGTTGCACTGCAAGATCAATCAACAGCGTTGCGGTGCCGTCGTTGCTGCCATCGTCAACGAACACGATCTGCGACTGCGCAGGAACATACGCCAGCGCATTGAGAAGCCGCGGAACCAGTAGCGGCAGCATCGCGGACTCGTTGTACACGGGGACGATTACGCACAGCGTTTTGTGTGCATCAGATTTTTTGATAGCGGTCATGAACGCTCGAAATGCCGTATTGTCAAGGGCTGCAGGGCTGTTGCGACGCAGCAAAAATAGTCTTAAATTTTCGTTGCATTCGGTTGAATGCCCTACCTATGATACTCAAGCGCACACCGAGCGCTCCCGATTTATTGACCTAGAAGGAAGCAAGCATGCAGGCCCGACTTCTAATGGCTACTGCCTTGTCATCCCTGGTGCTCGCTGCGTGCAGCAGCAGCAGCAACAGCCCGCGCGCCGTAGCTACGCCGCCCGCGTTGAATGACGATGGCTCACCGATCACTGCCACGATCGCCGCCCGCTTTGACCCCGCCACCAGCGTCATTCCGTTGCCGAATGACCTGCTGTTAAGGGGCACTACGGACCTGACCCTCAACATTCCGGTGGCCGCTACAGCGTCCGCCAGTGATCCGACGCGAGCGCTGAACAACCTCGATGGCTGGAGCACAGTTTCGCCTTGGTCGTTTGCGACTTCGACCGCTGTGCGCGCCAGTTCTTTGGTGCCCGGTGCTTCGGTACGCATGTTCAAGGTCGCCATCAATCCCAGCACACGTGCCGTGCTCAGCGTGACGCGCGAATTGGCGGCCACCGAGTTTGTCACTGCAGTCTCCACCAGCGACACCACCGGCCGCACCATCGGTATCGTGCCGCTGCGTCCCCTCGAGCAGCTGAGTTCTTACATGGTCGTTGTCACTGACGATGTAAAAGACACGCTCGGCAACGATGCCACGCCGGACCAGACCTATTTCCTGGCCAAGCGCACCAGCCCGCTGATCACACCGCTCTCCGCTTTGGCCAATCCGGCGACGTGCCCGACCGTGGCGACATCGACCGACCCGCTGTTGCCGACCACCAGTGGCTGCTCGCTTGAGCCGCTGCGCCAGTTGATCAATACGCAGGAAGCCGCAGCCGCGACTGCCGGTGTGCCGCGTGCGGACATCGTGCTGAGCTGGGTTGCGACAACCCAGAGCATCACACCCGTGTTGATGGCGACGCGCGCGATCACGCAACCGAGCGTGACGACGCTGGCCAACTCTGGTCTGACCACCGCTGCCGCCGGACTGCCGCCGGTGGCTGACATCTACATCGGTGTCATACCACTCAAGTACTACTCGACTGCGCCCTCGGCTGCCAATCCCAATGGTCCGCTGACTGGGTCGTGGAAAGCGGCGCCGGGTGCCTACAACCCGCCGTTCAATGCACTGGGCCTGGACCCGACTTCAACCAATCTGACCTTTGCCAATCCCATTCCGGTAGCGGCTTCGACGCAAACCGTGCCGGTGTTGTTGACGATTCCGAACGCAGCGTCGGGTCGCACCAAGCCCGCAGCGGGTTGGCCGGTCGTGATCTTCCAGCACGGCATCACGCGCAACCGCAGTGACGCACTGGCGATCGCGGCGACCATGGCGGCGCAGGGTTTCGCGGTGATCGCCATCGATCAGCCACTGCATGGCGTCGGTCCGACCAATCCGTTCTATATCGAGAACACGCCCTTCGGTCCGATCTCGGGCGAACGCACGTTCGATCTTGATCTGCGCAACAACACCACCGGTGCCCCAGTTCCGGATGGCGTGATTGATACTTCAGGGTCTTACTCGATCAACCTGACCAGTCTGCTGACGTCGCGCGACAACCTGCGCCAGGCCGTGGCCGATCTGTTCACGCTGGCGAAGAGCATTCCGACAATGAGTTACGACGGCGACGCAACGCCCGACTTTGATGGTTCGCGCATGGAATTCGTCGGTCAGTCGTTGGGTGCGATGGTCGGTCTCAACTTCATCGCACTTGACTCGACGGTCAACACGGCTGTGCTTTCGGTTCCGGGCGGTGGCATCGCTCGACTGCTGGACGGTTCGCCGACCTTCGGGCCGACCATCCGTGCGGGTCTGGCCGCCGCTACGCCGCCTGTCGTCTCCGGCACACCCACCTACGACTCGTTCATGGGCGCCGCACAACAGGCGGTCGATTCGGCAGATCCGATCAACTTTGCTGCGCTTGCAGTCGTCACTGGCGAACGCATCTTGTTGCACGAAGTGGTCGGCGGCGGAACGGTATTGCCCGATCAGGTCATTCCCAACAGCGTCGCAGGTGCGCCACTTTCGGGTACCGAACCGCTGATTCGCGGACTCGCTCTGCCGTCAATATTCGGCCAGGGCGCTCCCAACCCGGCCGGCGTCAAAGGCGTTGTGCGCTTTATCGTAGGCGACCACGGATCGCTGCTTAGCCCGGTTGCATCGGCTGCTGCGACAGTGGAAATGCAGACACAGATGGCGAGTTACATTGCCAGTAACGGCACGGCGGTGCTGGTGACCAACACCTCCGTCATCCGTACCCAATGACTCCTACTCAACACCACGACGCAGAAGCGGAGAGAGATTCCATGATAAAGCTCAATGCCAAGCCAAGCGCCCGAGCAGCGCTTCCGGGTGTGCGTCGTCGCACGCTGGGCAGCGCGATTACTTTCGCTCTGATCGCGGGCGCCGGCTCCAATGCACAGGCCTTTGAATTCAGTTCCGGTGACTGGAACGGCAGTGTCGACACGTTGGTGTCCTACGGGATTTCCGTTCGTGTCGAAGATCGTGACGACGACCTGATTGGTCTCGCCAACATCAACCCGTTGATCGCCTTGGAGCCGCTCAGCGTGCAGTTGAACGCACCGGGTCGATTCTCG
>JANMSL010000014.1:0-11063 GCA_031389245.1 Lysobacterales bacterium
CTCGGCAACCACGATCGCCACCTGGTTGTCGCCCGGAAACTTGGGCAATGCATTCTGCCTCGCCAGATAGTCTTTGAAATTAATCTGTCTGAAGGAATGTCCGTCTTCGTCCTCCGCGCCTTCCTTGATCATCAACTCGCGAATCTGCTGGCGAGTCATCAGACCATCGACCAGCTTTTGCTCGACCGCGAGCTTGCCCAGATCGCCGCCAACGGCCGTGATCGATTGCACATAGCCATCAATGATGGCAGTCAGATCCTCGGCTTTGAGACCGCGTGCGGCGGCGATGTCGGCGAGTTGGCGCTGCCACACATCGTTCATCCAGTACAGATCCGCTTCCTTGGCTTCCGGTGATGCATCACTGCGGATATAGGGCTCGCCCGCAGACTTGTACTCTCCAACACGGAACAAGTGCGGCTCGATACCGAATTTGTCGAAAGCGCCGCGAAAATAGGTGCGGTAGCGCGCCATGCCTTCGAACAATACGGCACCTTCCGGATCCATATAGATCTTGTCGGCCTGTGCGGCGAGCAGGTAGCCGCGCTGGTCGTAGCCGTCGGCCATTGCATACAACGGCTTCTTGCTTTCCTTGAACTTGGCCAATGCCCGGGCGAGTTCGCGACCAGTGGCGGGACCCATGCCGCTGATGTCGTGGGTGACCAGCAGCACACGATCGATATTGTCGTTCTTGGCAGCCGTTTCCAGCACTTTGACGATGTCACGCAGCTGAGTTTCTGGTTGCTCATCGCCTGTCGCCGATGCCAACGCCCGATCCACCGGACTTGACGAAAACTGTTCGACGATGGCACCCGATGGATCCAATACCAGAGCGGTTTTGGGTTCAATCCGCTTCGGACCACCGCTGAACACGGCAATCAGCACCACGACCACGAAAAACAGAAAAATCAGGTTGAACAACAGATTGCGCGAAAACTCCAGCGCCTGCCACGCGCCGCTGAGAAAGCGCCAAAAGGCGGTGGGTCGACGGCTGGGTACAGTGGCTTCGGTCATGGGTCTTCTGTCAATTGTGAGAGTTTGATGGGATCGGATTGGATCGGATCTGCTTTTACTGCGAATGGGCGCCCCAATGTTGCCGCAGGGCCCCGCAAAATCGAGTGAATCAATGCCAAGCGTAGCGGCTAAGCGGATCGCTGTCCGCTGCCAAAGGTTGGGGTGACAGCCACATCGACAACACGATGGCGCAGCTGAAACCAGAGCCGCAACAATAGAAACACTGCCGAAGCACTGAGTCCGGCTGCCAAGCCCCACCACATGCCAAAGGCGCCCAGGCCGCGATTGAAGGCCAGCCAGTAGCCGACGCTCATGCCAATCGGCCAATAGGCCAGAAACGTCAGTACGGCCGGAATGCGCGCGTCCTGAAGACCGCGTAGCGCTGAAGCCGCTACCGCTTGCAGGCCATCAGAGAACTGGAATATCGCGCAGATGATCAGCAACTGCGCTGCCAGCGCAGCCACGGCCGGATCCGGTGTATACAACCGCGCCAACTGGTGCGCGAACAGGGCCATGCCGGAAGCCGCCAGCAACTGCGAAAGCAGCGCCAAAATCAGGCCTGAAACCACGGCCGCGCGCAGTCGCACCCGGTCGCCGGCACCGAGCGCGTTGCCTACCCGCACGGTCGTTGCCGCGCCGATACCGAGCGGGACCATGAAGGCCACGCTGGCCAGGTTGATGGCGATCTGATGCCCGGCAACCGCAGTTGTGCCAAGGCTGCCGATCAGCAGCGCAGACACGATGAACAATGAGCCTTCCATCAGCACCATGAAGCTGATCGGCAAGCCAAGAGCGAGTAAGTGGCGCATCTCGCTCCATCGCGGCCGTTCAAAGCGGCGTGGCAGCTCGATATCGCGATAGACCGGATGCCACAGCACGAAAATCACGAAGGCGATGATCTGCAGCCACAGGCTGATCAACAGCGCCAGCGCGCAGCCGCGCGCACCCATGGCGGCAAATCCAAAATGTCCAAACACCAGCACGTAGCCGATGGGCAGCATCAGTGCGATACCCAGCAGCGAGAAATACAGTGTCGCGCGCGTATAGCCAATGCCCTCACTGAAATAGCGCAGCGCGAAAAACATGGCCAGGGCAGGCGTGCCGAACGAGAGTATGCGCAGAAACGCAACCACGTCCGGTACCAGCAGCGGGTCGACCTTCATCAAGGTCAGCAGCGGGCCGGCGTTGCGCACTGCGAAGAAAAGCACAGCGCCGAGCAATAGTGCCAACCAGATGGATTGGCTGACCAATGCAGCAATGCGCTCGCGTCGACCGGCGCCATCCAGTTCGGAGACCATCGGCGGTACCGCGAGCAGGAACCCGAGCAGAGCAATGATCACCAGCGACCAGATCGCACTGCCAACGCCGACCACAGCCAACGCATGCGCCGAGTGACGGCCAGCCATCAGCGTGTCGACCACATTCATGCCCATCGCGCACAGCTGTCCGAGCACTACCGGCAAGGCAAGGCTGGTGACGCTGCGCAACTCGCGTGGAAGCTCGGATCGAATCGAGGTACTCATGGTGAATCCGGAGCTGGTACGCAGCACTGCTGCGAACCAGGAATGTCGGCCAGTCTGGCCGGCGAAATTGTCTGCTGGGGCAGATCAAATGGGGAAGACGAAAACATTGTGCAACCTGATCGGAGCCGCGTATCTTAGCGCTGCCCGCTATCCCGATATCAATCCATGAACGCACCGACCATCGCCGAGGGAGATTCTGTTGCTCTCGCCGCAAAAGACGACGAGCCGCGCTGCCCCAACTGCCGTGAACCACTGCTCGGCGCATTCTGCTACGGCTGCGGGCAGCCCAAGAAGGGCTTTATTCGACACCTGTCCGGCATCATCGGAGACTTCCTCGACACCGTGTTCAACATCGATTCGCGAACCCTGCGCACGGTGCTGCCGCTGTTCTTTCGCCCCGGTTTCCTCAGCGTCGAGTACTTCGAGGGCCGCCGCGTACGCTACGTCACGCCGCTGCGTCTGTATTTCTTTTTTAGCGTGTTCGCGTTTCTGGCCGTGTCCTGGGTCACCCATGTCGAGAAGTCCAAAAACGGGGAAGACGGGTGGTTCGAGAGCGATGACGAGTCGGCGGAGCTTGACGTTGAGGAAATCGAGCAACAGCGGAGTGAGGCGATCGCGGCCCTGGAGCAGACCCGTTCACTGATTGGTGACGCGGCCTTCAAGGAAGCCAGCGCGGCGGTGAACCAGCGCATCGAATCGATGCTCCGGAGCGCCCGGGCTGAGAATCCCAAAAATGCTGAGCAGCCGCCCAAACCATGGCGACCCGAGACCGCACCGCCGGCTCCAGGGCCAGCGGGCAAATTGACGCCTGAACCGCCTGAGCTTGACGCTCTGGATGATCCGAACCCGATGCGGATCCAGTTCGGCGGTGACGGGCCGTGGGACCCGGCCAAGCAACCGGTGCAGATCGCTTGGCTGAATGCTGCGAGCAACGCTTGGCTGACAGCACAGGTGGCGCGCATTGTGAAGAATGCGAAACTGGTCAAGGACGATCCCAACCGCTTCCTGGCTCAGGTTTTCAGCCTGGCACCGCAGACTTTATTCGTGCTGCTGCCCCTGTTTGCGTTGATGTTGAAGTGCTTCTATCTGTTCAAGCGCAGGTTGTACATGGAGCATCTGATTGTCGCTCTGCACAGTCATAGTTTTCTGTGTCTGTCTATCCTGCTGCTCGCCGGCAGCACGGCACTGAGCAATCAACTTGCTGAAGCCTCGTGGTGGAAAGACGTTCTGAGCTTTATCGACACATTGATCTTCTGGTGGATCCCGATCTACTTGCTCATCGCGCAGAAGCGCATCTATCGTCAAGGCTGGCCAATGACTGTGCTGAAGTACAGCATGATCGGTTTCGCCTACTCGTTTCTGATCATGATCGGCATCTTCGTCAACATGATGCTTAGCCTGGCGTCGCTGTGATCCTCTACGAAGTGCGCATCGCGGTGGACGCTGATCTGACAGTCGAGTTCCACGACTGGTTGGTGGCGCACATCCACGAGATTCTCGCCCTGCCCGGCTTCGAGTTCGCCGAACTGTTGCGCGAGGAGGACAACGCCCAGCGCGCAGTCTTTGTGACTCATTACTGGTTGCGCGATCGTGGTGCACTGGAGGGTTATCTGCGCGACCATGCGCCGCGTTTGCGCGCCGATGGGCTGCAACGTTTCGGCTCACGTTTCAGCGCCGAACGTCGCGTGCTGGAACTTGATCGGCGCATCGGATTTCGTTGAGCATGCGTCTGAACAAGTACATCAGCGAAACCGGAATCTGTTCGCGGCGCGAGGCCGACCAGTGGATCGATCAGGGCGAGGTGAAGGTCAATGGTGTCGTCGCCGTGCTCGGCACCCGAGTGGGCGAAGGCGACGAAGTAAGCGTACGTGGCCAACTACTCGGCAAGAAAAACAAGGACACCTATATCGCCTATAACAAGCCGGTCGGCGTCACCTGCACGACCGAACGTCATGTGCCCGGCAACATCATCGACAGTATCAGTCACGGCAATCGAATTTTTCCGATCGGGCGTCTGGACAAGGATTCCGACGGATTGATCCTGTTGACCAACAATGGGGATATCGTCAATGAGATTTTGCGCGCCGAAAACCGACATGAGAAAGAATACCTGGTGACGGTCGACCGGCCCATCACCGACGCGTTTCTTGAAGGAATGGCAGCCGGCGTCGCGATTCTGGATGCAGTGACCCTGCCGTGCCGCATCGAACGCCTCGGCCGCAATCAATTTCGCATTGTGCTGACCCAAGGGCTGAATCGGCAGATCCGCCGCATGTGCGATGTGTTTGACTTCAAGGTCAGGCGATTGCAACGCATACGTATCGTCAACGTGCGATTGGGCAATCTGAAACTTGGCTGCTGGCGCGATCTCAGTGCCGATGAACTGCGCGGTCTGTTGCCACAGCGCTTTATCTAGCGCGGCTTGGTTCGCTCTACAATTCGACCGACCGATCCCAGCGCTGCAATGCACCCGCTAGGGAGGTGAACCAGGTCAGACCGCCGAAAATGACACCTGTGCCATTGGCGAGCATGTCGCGCCAATCAGCCGAACGTGTGCCGGTCAGACTTTGCAGCCCTTCGATCGCGGCGCCCAGCGCCAGGCAGAACAACACGCGCAGCCGCATCTCCCGCGCCGAATCGTACAACTGCGCATACCAAGCGCTGAGCAGGAAATAGGCGAGAAAATGCGAGAGCTTGTCGTTCCAGCTCGGTGCCCCCCAAGCCTGCAGGTGCAACGGCGGCATCAGTGACAGGACGACGATCGCAGCGATCAGCAGCCACGCCAACCACTGCCAAAGCTTTGGCCGAGCGAAACGACGCAGACTCACAGACGCCGGCTCTGATCGTAGGCGGTGAAGGCTGGTGGTACGCCGTCGACGCCACGCGCAAAGCACATGACCATGAAGCGCTCGCCCATTTCACCGGGCAGAGTCAGTCGTTTGACCTGCTGCGCCAGCGCATAACGTCCAGCATCGTCCTGGGTCAACTGTTCTACCTGCAACATGTCGAGCAGCCCGGCGGCCAACAGAAACTGTGCCTGCGAGGTGAAGCCTGCGAGCGGCCAGCGCGAGCGCGTACCGGCTTCGGCCAACGCAGTGAAGTCAACCCAGGTGGTGATGTCCTGCAGCCCGGGCCACAGCAACGCGTCGTCGTGCGCGCGATGCCGGTAGTGGCACGTCAGCGTGCCATCGCTTCGGTCCGGATGGTAGAACTCGTGGCGCGGGTAACCGTAATCGACAAAGACCGCCAGCCCCGCCTCGAGCGTGCCACACACGGCGTCGATCCAATACGGCAGCTGTGGCAGAATCTCGGAACGGTACCCATCGTTGATCGGCGCATCCAGATCACCGGCGACGTGCTGCATCGCCGCGATCAGCATGGTGTCGGCTTCGCGTTCCACAAGGCACAAACGGCCGTCGGATTCAATTGCGACGTGCAACTCGCGCACTTCGCCATCGCGCATCACGAACCGGTGCGCCGGCAACGCATCGATCACTTCATTGGCGAACACCACGCCACGCCAAACCTGCTCAGGCGGAGTATCCAGCCAGGTAACGCGATGCAACAGATGGGGCACGCGCGCTGCCAGCGTTTCGCGTTGTCGTGCGCGCAGCTCGGCACTACGATCGAGAATCCAGTAGTGCCGGGGCAATGTACCCAGTTCTTCCCACTCTGCCAGTGCCGCTGCGGCAAATTTTCCACTGCCTCCACCCACTTCGAGAAATACGGTATCTGCTGATGCTCGCAGGACATTGCTGACCGCTCGAGCCATCGCACGCGAGTACAAATCGCCCAACTCAGGCGCGGTGACGAAATCGCCGCTGCTGCCAAACTTTGTCTTTCCGGCGCTGTAGTAACCCAGCCCAGGCGCGTACAGTGCCAGCTCCATGTAATGCCAGAACGGAATCGAACCACTCTGCTTGATTTCTGCGCGAATCAGCGTTTCAAGTTTCGCGCTGTGCTCCAGCTCCTGTTCGCTGGGCAGCGGCAACGCGCCGTGCGATCCCGGTGTAGCGCCCGTTTGCGACATGCCTGCTCCCTCAAGTTCGTATGGATATGGTATCGGTGACAATGGACGCACTTCAGCAATTTTCGAGGCACCGTCATGAACAAGAGCTCCGCGCCCGTCGTACTGATCACCGGAAGCGCCCGGCGAGTTGGGGCCGCAATCGCACGGCACCTGCATGCGGCGGGCTACGACATCGCCATTCACTATCGCGAATCCGGCCACGACGCGCTCGCATTGCAATCTGACCTGGAGCTGGATCGGCCTGAGAGTACGCTGTGCATGCACGCCGATCTAGCCGATATTCAACGGCTGCCGGAACTGGTTGCGGGCGCCGTGTCACGATTCGGTCGTGTGGACGCACTGATCAACAACGCCTCCAGCTTCTTCCCTACCGCACTGGGAGAAACCAGCCTCGCGCAGTGGAACGATCTGTTTGCGAGCAATGCGCAGGCGCCCTACTTTCTTGCGCAAGCGGCCGCTGCGCAGCTCAGGCAACAGCAGGGCTGCATTATCAATTTGGTGGACCTTTACGCGACGCAGCCCCTGGCTGGACATCCGGTGTACAGCATGGCCAAAGCCGCGCTGGCAATGATGACGCGTTCGCTCGCGCGTGAACTCGCTCCTCAAGTTCGTGTGAACGCTATTGCGCCTGGGGCAGTGCTATGGCCCGAGTCGGGGAAGTCGATTGCGGAACAGGAAGCAATGATTGCGCGTACGCCGTTGCGCCGGACCGGCACCGCTCTGGACATTGCCAAGGCAGCGTTGTTCCTGTTGCGCGATGCGCCGTTCATGACCGGTCAGATTCTGCGGGTGGACGGCGGCCGTTCGATCGGAATGTAGGCCGACCCGACTTGGCTGCACGCTGCTCAATCAGGTTACGGCTTGGTCAAATCGCAACGTCGAATTCCACTGTGGCGCTTCGCGGTCCTCGTGCTCCGACCAGAGCATCGCCAGCGAATGATCGGTTCCGGGCACGACCAATCGCGGATTGAGATCGAACAAAGGTTTGAGCACAAAGGCATGTTCAAGATCGGGGCGCGGCAGTTGCAGATTGCCGGGTCCGGACATGATCAAGTCGTCGAAGAACACGATGTCGATGTCGAGCGTGCGCGCCGAGAAGCGCGGTTGGTCGCGACGACGCCCGTGTGCATCCTCCAAGGCATGCAGCCAATTATCCAAGGCGAGCACGTCGAGATTGGTATCGAGTTGCGCAGCCAGATTGAGAAAGTCATCGCCCTCGAAACCGATCGCTTTGGTCTGATAGACCGGCGACACCGAGAGCGGTCCGAATTGTTCGCGTAGTGCGCGCAATGCCGAACGAAGATGAGTCGCTGCTGCAATATTGCTGCCCAGGCTCAGGTAGACACGATGCAGAGCGCTCGGCGGATGCAAATCAGGCATCGCGACGCCCGCGCTCAATGACCACACCGACCGCCCGTGCGCCACGCACAGCGCCTGGCTTACTCAGACGCAGGCGCAGCCAGCGAACGCTAAATTCCCGCATCAGGATCTCGGCGCAACGTTCCGCCAGGGTTTCAACCAGGCCAAAACCACTGTCGCCAACGAAACCGATCAAGCGCTTGCTGACCGCTTTGTAGTCGAGCGTGTCATTGATGTCGTCGCTTGCTGCCGGAAGCCTGTTGTCAAAGGCCATTTCCAGATCCAGCACCACGGGCTGCTTGGCGCGGCGCTCCCAGTCGTAGATGCCGATCAGCGTGTCAATGCGCAAGGCTTCGATGAAAACGATGTCCATGGGTGTCCAGGCAATGTTGAAGCGGCGTGCGCCGCGACGCTTTGGAGATATCGGCAATTGTAAAGATGATTGCGACCGACGTCGCTTCTACACCACCGCGGTCAAGTCTTCCAGCGGCCAACGTGCTCGTACTTCGATGGTCGAATCGTCGTGCAATCCGGCCTCCAATCGCTTGGCGCCAGCGAAAGCAATCATCGCGCCATTGTCGGTGCAAAACTCCGGACGCGGAAACGCAACGCGAAACCCCTCACGGTCAGCAGACTCGGCCAGGAGCGCACGCAGACGGCGATTGGCGCCGACTCCGCCGGCCACGATCAGCGTACGCATGCCGGTTTCCTGCATCGCGCGCAGACATTTGATGGCCAGCGTGTCGGTCACCGCTTCCTCGAACGCGCGGGCAATGTCGGCACGCACCTGTTCGCTCTGATCGGATTCACGCCAAGCCAGCAGGACTTGGGTCTTGAGACCGCTGAAACTGAAATCCAAACCGGGACGTGCACACATTGGCCGCGCGAACCGAAACCGACCGGACACGCCGATCTCGGCAATCCGCGCCAGATGAGGACCACCTGGATAGGGCAATCCCATTAGTTTTGCGGTCTTGTCGAACGCTTCCCCCGCTGCATCGTCCAGTGTGTCACCCAGCAACCGGTAGCAACCAATAGCACTTACCTCGATCAATTGAGTGTGCCCGCCCGAAACCAGCAACGCGACAAACGGAGGCTCGGGCGCCCCCGGCTCGAGCAGGGGCGCCAGCAAGTGGCCTTCCATGTGGTGCACTCCGATTGCCGGCACATCCAGAGACCAAGCCAGTGCACGCGCGGTAGCCGCGCCTACCATGAGTGCGCCAACCAGACCGGGTCCACTGGTGTACGCGATGCCATCGATATCGCGAATTTTCAGTCCGGCGGCGCCAAGCGTTGCGCGGATCAGTGGCAACAAACGCTGCACATGATCGCGCGAGGCCAGTTCGGGAACGACGCCGCCATAAGCCTGATGTAAGTCAATTTGGGTAAAAAGTGTGTGCGCCAGCAGTCCGGCATGGGTGTCATAGAGCGCCAGCCCGGTTTCGTCACAAGAGCTTTCAATTCCCAGAACGCGCACGATAAATCCTTGAATCAAAAGACTTTTTATTGAAATCCGAACTATTCAGCGGCTGCTTTCGTATGACTCAAGGTAACGCCGTTTAACAGGATCTTTGCAAACTCTTCAAACCCTTGGCAGAATGCGCGGCTTGGCTGCCCTGGCAGGGGGAGCAATTTAAGCACGGAGAGATCATGCCCAACGTAAAAGTACGCGAGAACGAACCATTTGAGTTTGCTCTGCGTCGTTTCAAGCGCACCTGTGAGAAAGCCGGAATTTTGGCTGAAACCCGCAAGCGGGAGTTTTACGAAAAGCCGACCATGGAGCGCAAGCGCAAAGCCGCTGCCGCCGTGAAACGCAATCACCGCCGCACGATGCGCGACGTGACCAAGCGTCAACGCATGTATTGATCGGGCGGCCGTCAAAGGCCTGCCTTTTCCACAGTCTCTCCGAAAGCCGGCCTTGCATCGCAGTGCCGGCTTTTTGTGTTTGGCCCTGTTGCGCCCATTGTTCCCGAAGGAGATCACATGAGTACGCTAAAAGCCCGCTTGGTAGAGGACATGAAGTCCGCCATGAAGAGCGGACAGAAGGACAAGCTCGGTGTCATCCGCCTGATCAACGCTGCAATCAAGCAGCGCGAAGTCGACGAACGTATTTTGCTGGATGACGCCCAGGTGCTGGCCGCGATCGAGAAGATGCTGAAACAACGCAAGGACTCGATCAGTCAGTACGAGGCCGCCAGCCGTAACGATCTGGCCGACGTCGAGAAATTCGAAGTGGGTGTGATCCAGGGCTATTTACCAGCACAACTGGGCGAAGCTGAAGTCGCCGCGCTGATTGATGCCGCAATAGCCCAGTCGGGAGCGAGCAGCGCCAAGGACATGGGCAAAGTCATCGCCTTGGTCAAACCGCAGGTCGTCGGCAAGACCGATATGGGTAAGCTCTCGGAAGCGATTAAGCAAAAGCTCGCAACACTCGGCTGATCGACTTTATGAAGCGCGCGAGCGCGATGCGGAATAGTACGGAGTTGGTTGCGGCCGGCTACGTGTCCAGGGAGTCGATGGTGACGTTGTGATTGGTATAGATGCAGATGTCTCCGGCGATCCGCAGCGCGCGCTGCACCACTTCTTCCGCACTGAGCTCGGTGTTCTCCAGCAAGGCCTTGGCGGCGGCCAAAGCGTAAGGCCCGCCCGAGCCAATCGCGATCAATCCGTGTTCTGGCTCTAGCACGTCGCCGGTACCACTGATCAACAGCGACGTAGTCTTGTCGGCAACGGCGAGCAAAGCTTCAAGCCGACCAAAACGTCGCTCGGTGCGCCATTCCTTGGCCATTTCCACTGCCGCACGGGTCAGCTGTCCGCCGTGCTTTTCCAGCTTGGCCTCAAATAGCTCGAACAGCGTGAAGGCATCGGCCGTCGCACCCGCGAACCCCGCCAGCACATCACCCTTGCCAAGCCGGCGCACTTTTTTGGCATTGGACTTCATGATGGTATTGCCCAGCGTCACCTGCCCATCGCCACCGACGACCACTTTGCCATTGCGGCGCA
Source organism: Lysobacterales bacterium (assembly GCA_031389245.1). Lineage (GTDB taxonomy): Bacteria > Pseudomonadota > Gammaproteobacteria > Xanthomonadales > Ahniellaceae > 0-14-3-00-62-12. The sequence continues at coordinate 10,927 of JANMSL010000014.1, forward strand.
CTGAGACGATCGTGGTGGCGTAGAAGGTATCTGGGCGATGCGTCGACATGGGTTTCTCCGGTTCAGCCGTTATCTGGGGTTGCACCGACCAGATTGCAAGCGACGGCAATGTGGGAGCGGCGTGAGCCGCGATTGCC
>JANMSL010000042.1:0-8391 GCA_031389245.1 Lysobacterales bacterium
GCGCGGCCCACAAACATTCAACGAGCTGCTGACACGATGCGAGCGGCTGGCCGATTTTGGCAACGTCGAAGATGTGCGCCACACGCTGGAGCGCATGGCCGAGCAGACGCCGGCACTGGTAATCAACATGGGCCGCGCCCCTGGACAGCGTGAAGATCGCTATATGCACCTGTTGTCAGGCAAGCCGGATATCGAGGCGTTTCTTGCGTCCGAGCCCGCGCCGCGCAACACCTCTCAATCAGCACTTGACGAACGCGTCGTGCAGCTTGAGCGCGAAGTCGCGGAACTGCGCGCCGAGATGGCTGAGCTGCGGAAGGCATTTCTTTAGTGCCCGTCTTTAGCGCCAGTGTTGATAGCGCCAGTGTCCATTACACCAATGCCGATTACGCCGGTGTTGGTGGCAGTAGCTGCAACAGGATTGTTTCGAGACGATCAGGGCAGGTGTGCCCGAACCAGCAGCCACAACTACCGCGCGTATAGATCGTCAAAACGCAGGCGTCGCGGATCGCGAAACAGGAACGAGCGCAATGCCCCGTCGCGTTGAAACGCACGCCACTGTCCTTCGGGCTGGGACAGTCGCTCGGCAATCATCCACAACACCAACGGGTTGGCGCCGAAGCCCAGATGCGTGGCGTTGACCTCGATGCTCTCGGACTGCTCACACTTGGGCAACATGCTGGCACGCCAGTGGACGATGCCATCACTCTTGCTGAGCAGATTGGTCGTCGGCACTTTGGGCGCCTTGCCCATCAACCCGCGCAGACTGCGATCAGTCACCCGCATTCCGCTTACCGCCTCAAACAGCCTCCAGGCGTTGCTGGCATGCGGATGGCCGTCGAGCGGCGAACCCATGGTGATCACGCTACGTACCTGGTTGGGCATCCGTTGCGCGAGGGCATGGGCCATTGCGCCACCGAGTGACCAGCCGACCAAACTCACTTTGCGCCCGTGTTCGCGTTCGATTCCGCGAATTCGGTCGGTAAGTTTCTTGATCGTGCCGTTTACCGGGCCCCGATTGAGACCCTGATTCCACCCCAAGCCGACAAAACCGGCGCGGTCGAGAAATGCGCGCAACGGCCAGGTGCTGGCATCGCCGGTCATCAGGCCGGGTAACACCATGACCGGGTGCCCGTCGCCCTGGGGATCGCGCGCGAGAAACGGCCAGGCCAATGCCAACGCTGACCACTCGAGGAATGCCGTCCCCTCCAGCGCCAGCAGCCAACGCGATGGCGGCGTGCGATGCGGATCACAAGCTGTCTGGCGAAGGTCGGCGCTGCGTAGGTTCATATTTCCCAGAGCTTGCATGAAACCGGTAGTGCAAAGCAAATCCTGTACCGGAAGGCGCGCTTCCGATCTCGGCCGCGGCAATGTGGGACGCCGACCCCTTAGACTACTCACATAAATATATCTTTATATATCATTAACATACAAAGCATTGTTAATAGTGTTTCACCGTTCAGATGCACGAATGTAGGGAGAATGCACTGGGTGGAACGGTTCAGATACCTGGCGCTGCCGCCGCGCTGGGTTACCGCTTCCCAAATCCCTTCAGATGCGTAGAATCGGGTGGAACGATAATTGCTTTCGCCGGCCCCGCCCGGCGTGCCCCGGAACCCTGCCTTGGTCAAGACCTCCCTTCAAATCGGGTTGCATCAGAGTCTGAAGCTCACGCCTCAGCTCACCCAGGCGATCCGCCTGTTGGCGATGTCAACGCTGGAACTGGAGATTGAACTGACCCAATTGCTGGAGTCCAACCCGTTGCTGGAAAGGCCCGAAGACTCGGCGCCGGAAGACCTGCCCGAAGCGCTGGGTCCCGACGAGCCTGCACAAAGCAAGTCCGAGGACGACGTAGCCGCCGAAGCCAGTGTCGATGACAGCCTCGACTTGGATGCGTTCGAGGAATCTGCCGACTGGAGCGAACCGCGCTCCAATCACGACAACGACGACGAGAACAGTTGGGAATCACGCACTGCTCTGCGCTCTGATCTGCGCGAAGACCTGCGCCGACAGGTCGCCTTGATGCGCATGAACCCCAAGGATTGCGCCATTGCCGACGCGCTCATTGATGCAATCGACGGCGATGGCTATCTACGCGAGCCGTTCGAATCGATTCAAGCGGCTGTGCGCCCACAATGGGAAGTAGCCACACCCGAAATCGAAGCAGTGCTTCGCCTGGTCCAGCAATGTGAGCCCACCGGAGTTGGCGCACGCGATCTCAAGGAATGCCTGCTGCGACAGATCGAAGAGTATCGGACAGATCCGGCTTACGTTCTCGCGCGCATTCTGCTTGAACGCCATCTTGAAGACTTGCCCAAACTCGACGCTGAACGATTCGCAGCCAAACTCGTGGTGTCCGTGCTGGAGTTCAAGGCTGCGTTGGGCCTGATCCGCGGACTCAACCCGCGTCCCGGAGAAAGCACGGTGGGCGATCAGGACGACTATATCGTTCCGGATTTGATTGCGCGCAAGATCAATGGTCGTTGGCGACTTCAGGTATCGGGCAGCACGGTCCCTACCCTATCGATCAATCGTTACTACGAAAGGCTTGCCGGCGAGAGCCGCGGTGAACCCGCGCAGTATCTCAAGGGTCGATTGCAGGAGGCGCGTTGGCTGATAAAGAGTCTGGCGCAGCGTGGCGAAACCTTGCTCAAGGTCGGCGAATCGATCATTCGCGAACAGGGCGCTTTCCTCGACTACGGGCCGGCAGCCTTGCGTCCACTCACGTTGCGCCAAGTAGCAGAGGAAGTGGGTTTGCACGAGTCCACCATTTCGCGCGCGACCACGCGCAAGTACATGGCAACACCGCGCGGCGTGTTCGAACTGAAACGATTCTTTTCAAGTGGGGTGGCCACTACTGAAGGCGGCGAAGCTTCCGCCATTGCGATTCAATCAATGATCCGTACGCTGGTTGACGCGGAAAACATTAAAAAACCGCTAAGCGATCAGGCCTTGGCCGATCAACTTCGTCGTGACGGAATCGCGATTGCACGCCGGACCGTGGCAAAATACCGCGAAGCAATGAATATCCCCTCATCCAATGATCGCTGCCGATTGTCATAGCTGAGACTATGACCTTGAACCCGCTGCGATCTGCCCCACGTATTTTTTGCCAGGCTCAAATCGTCACAGTCCGGGCCGGCTCCTTGGGTGCCAAGTGCACTCTCCTAGCAAGTGGAGGTTTTCATGCAAATCGATATCACTGGTCATGGCGTTGAGGTCACCCCCGCACTGCGCGAATACACCAACGAAAAACTGGGGCGCATCGTGCGCCACTTCGAGCAGCTCATCGGTACCCACGTTGTGATGCACCTCGAACCCAACGGCCACCGCATCGAGGCCACGGTCACAGCATCGCACAAACGCTTCCACGCCGATTCCACCGCCAGCGATATGTATGCCGCGATCGATTTGCTCACCGATAAACTTGACGTGCAAGTGCGTAAACACAAGGAAAAAGTGACCGATCATCACCGCGCAGACGGACAGGCCCGAAAGACCGGGTGAGTTGTTTTGCTGCTCACTGTAGGAGCGGACCCGGCCGCGACAAACCCACCTCAACGCCATTCGCGCCCAGGTGCGCTCCTACCGTAGATCCTCCGTCACCCCGCAAGTACTTTCTGGGTATCTGAGGGGCGATTTTTGTTCCAAATCGAGTTGGTTTTGAACATGGCGTGGATGCTGTGCAGTAGCTTGCGCTGAACGGCAACGACCGCTTGGAGTTTGGTTTTGTGATTGGCGACGAGGCGATCGGCGAAAGCCTTCAGGAGCGGGTCGTGCGTGCGGGCGCTCAGTGCGGGCAGGAACAATGCGCTGCGCAATCGGGGATTGCCGCGTTTGGCGATGTGCGTTTTGCCGTGGACGCTGGTGCCGGAAGTTTTGGACGCGGGGTCGAGCCCAGCGTATTTCGTCCACGCTTTGGCGGTTGCGTCATGGGGCAGGATGATGAGTTCGGCGAGGATGGCAGGCGAGCTGATTTCAGCAATGCCGGGGGTGCTCATAAGGAGCCGAAGTTTGTTCGCCATGTCGGGATCGGCGGCAATCAGCTCATTGCATTCTTTGAACAACAATTGGCGTTCGCGTTCGACGAATACGAGCTCGCGCTTGAGTGTGTTGATGATTGAGTTTGGCGTATGGGCGGTGGCTTGTGCGGCGTGTAATCGATTGCTGACCGCGGTGTGATGTTTGGTCATTTGGCCAATCGCGCGACCGAGCTTATGCACGGTGAAAGCCGCATCAGACGGGGCTTTCCAGGGAACGAAGTCCATGCGTTTGGCGAACTGCGCCAACTCATCGGCATCGATGGCATCGGTCTGGGTGTTGCGGTTCTGCGCCTCGATAAAGCGCTTGGCGCGGCGTGGGTTGACGACCATCAAGGCAATGCGTGCATGATCCAGCGCATAGGCAAGATCGAGGTGGTAAACACCTGTGGCCTCGCAGACCACGCGCACCGGGGCGAGCAGGTTTAGCCAAAGAATCAACGCAGTATGAGCAGCGCCATCGTTATCGAAGCGACGCCGTTTGGGTTTGCCGTTGGCGCTGGGAAGTACGGTGACATCGAGGGTCTTGGCACTGACATCGATACCGACAAAAGTGACCTCATTGATGCTGGGCATGATGAAGAATTCCTTAAGGTGAGATACGATCTGCACCGGCTCCCCGACCTTGCAACCCACGTCCTCGCGACCTTGCAACACGAGCTATTCTGGAAACAGAATGCTCTGGATCCTCCACGCGATAAGACGAAGAAGGCGGGGGGCCAATCTACGGTCGGGATCGCGGTCACCCACGTCCCAGGGAGCGGTCGGCCTCTCCGGTTGAGCAAAAAACGCAGATCAAGAACTATTGATAATTAGCTTCAAAGCTAAAAACCAACAGCAAAACCAGCGTACAAGGAGCGGCCCCGGCCGCGAATTACACCTACGGAGCGAGTTCGCATCGACTGCTCAACATCGCTGGTGCGACGCGCGATTACGACGAGAACGGCAACACCACGTCGCGCGCCACCCAAACGGGAGGGGTACCGACCTTCCGGTATAGCGAACGCAATCGCTTCAGCTCATTGGAAAACGGTCTAAGCCAGACCACCCATACCTACAGCTACAACGCCCGCGGTGAACGCGCCTTCAAAAACGCCAACAACCTCGTCAAACCCACACGCGCCTTCGCTTACGACGAAAGCGGCCGATTGCTTGCCGAGTTGGATGCAAACAGCGCGACGGGTCACCTTCTCCGGAAGATATTTGTGAGGAGTCATTGATCGCTGTCTTTGCCGATTCGGAAGAGGACGCGCTCACGATGGCGCAACGGCATGGTCGGGAACGTCAGGTCTCATACGCGGCAACCGACGGCACGTTTTTGTCCTGGGAATTCCATGCCGTCCAAAGCGTCCATCGGATCGATACCCCCATCGTCGATGGAATGGAATTGTGCTCGCGACATCTTCGCCATCGGGAAGCACTAAGTCTCCTCACGCCGTTTGATGACTGAGCCGAAAGCGTGAGGGCGTAGGGTGTCGCGCCGGCAAGGAAGCTGGATCAGGTTGGTAGCGGAACGCGGGAACCGGCGGAGCGGACGTCAGCGCCAACAAGTTCCCGCACTGTCGATAACAGGGTTCGTTACTTGACCAATCCCTACTTGACCAATCCTTCAGCGCGCAATGCCGCCTGCACCGCCGGCCGCTCGCCTACGCGCTTTTGGAATGCGAGCAGATTGGGGAAGGCGGAGAGATCGAGCTTCACATGACTGGACCAACTGGTGACAGTGAACAGATACGCATCGGCGACGCTGTAGCTCGAACCGAGCATGAAAGGCTGATCGCCCAATTTTTTCTCGATCAGCGTGTACCGTTTGCGCAGATACTCTGCGCGTTCCGCACGCACCTCGGCTGAGGTGTTCGGGTTGAACAGCGGGCTGTAACTCTTGTGGATTTCCGAATTGATGTAGGTGAGAACTTCCTGCAGGCGATAGCGCGCAAAAGTGCCGTTCGCCGGCGCAAGGCCGGACTCCGGCTTGAGGTCAGCCAGGTATTGCACGATGGCGGGGCCCTCAGTCAGGAGTTCGCCATTGTCCAGCACAAGTGCAGGCACGTAACCCTTGGGATTGATGGAGACAAAGTCCACGCCGCTCTCGGTTTTTTTCGTCTTCAGGTCGACCTTTTCGAGTTGCAACGCGATGCCGAGCTCGTTGGCGACGATGTGTGGTGACAGTGAGCAGGCGCCTGGTGTGTAGTAAAGCTTCATGGTGATCTCCTTGCTGGTGGGACGTTGGCGACGCGCTCTGAGCTTGCCCGGAGCCGCGCCGCGTGGAAGTGGCAAATCAGTCTTCGATCAGGGCATTCATCAATTCGATCGCACTGCGATGACGCAGGTTGGGGGCAATCTGCCCGCTCCACAGCGAGATCAGTTCACTGCGTCCGGCCTTCAGTGCCGGCGCACGCAGATGCGACACGAACCAGCTCTGCACCGGAAATGGCGGTAACGTCGCCGATGGCTGTCCGATTTCGTCGGTCCAACGATTGCGAATACCGCGGGCCAGGCGACCGGTGAAACTGCGCGTAAGCACTGTGTGCTGCGCCTGTGCACTGAACAACGCGTCGCGGTGCAGGTCATGCGTGCCCGATTCAGCGCAGGCCAGGAAGGCAGTTCCGATTTGCGCGGCCTGGGCGCCAAGCGCGAGCACTGCGCGCACGCCGCGCGCGTCAACAATGCCACCAGCGGCAATGACCGGTGCGCGCACCCGCGCGGCAATCAGTTGCACCAGAGTAAAGGTGCCGATCAACGAATCCTCCGCGCGTTGCAGGAACGAGGGCCGATGTCCGCCGGCTTCGGCACCGGTTGCGACAATCAAATCCACTCCTGCCGCATCCAGCGCCTCGGCTTCTGCAATCGATGTGGCGGCGCCGACGGTGACGATTCCCAGCCGCCGACATTCGGCGAGAACACGAGCGTCGGGAATGCCGAAGACAAAACTGAACACGGGCGGGCGCGCCTCGAGCAAAGACTCGATCTGCAAAGCGAAGCTCGGGTGGTAACGCTCGGGCATTTCGGGCGGGTGAACCTCGAGCTCGCGATACCAGGGTTCAAACAATGCGAAGGCGCGATCGAATTGCGCGCGCGTCAAACTCAAACCACCCGCATCGTGATCGGAAACCCAGAGATTGATCGCGAATGGCGCATTGGTCTGTGCTCGGACCTCCGCTGTTACATCAGCGACACGGTCCGCGCTCAGACTGTGCGCACCGAAGGAACCGAGGCCACCGAGGTTGGATACCGTCGCAGCCAGCGCGACCGTGGACAAACCACCACCGAACGGCCCCTGCACGATCGGGTGCGCGATGCCGAGCAATTGTGTAGCAGTTGGGGCAGCAGCAAGCGTCATGGAGTCTGGTTGCGATGTGTTGGGCGTGCATCCTAGCCATGAATGGTTACCGTTGGATACTAGATTACTGGTGGATACGGAAATTTTGTGGTATCCCTGCGGTTACCAAATCACTTCGGATGCCATCGCCGTGCCGCTGCGCCTGCGCAAGAACCGTGTTACCGCCCCGCCCGGATGTCCGCTGACCGAGTGCATGGCGATGCTGCGCGGTGCCTGGGCGCCGAACGTGATTTGGTACCTGAGCGGCGGACCGCGTCGCTTTGGCGAACTGCGCCACGACATCCCGCGCATCTCAGCACGGGTGTTGAGCGCGCGTCTGCGCGAATTGGAAGCGCGCGGCGTCATCGAACGTCGACTGATCGATTCGTCGCCGCCCTCGGCCGAATACGACTTGACCACGCTGGGTCACGAACTGGTACCTGCGATCAAAGCGATTGTGGATGTCGGAACCAAGCTCAAGCACCAGGTCGGTCTGCGGCGACGCTCCGCCGCGTAGCGGGTTAAATGCCGCCGTGTAAATGCCGCGCTTGTCGCGATGGCAGAGCGCCCGCTGTCTTGCGTGGCCTGGGTGGTGGAAGTTCGCTATCGGATGTTTCGAAGTTCAGGCGGCTGCGACCGCCGGCGGCGCGATAATCTGCAAGCAGTACCGCGCAAACTTCGATGTCTGGCAATTGGCGCGCCTCGATCAAGTGTGCATGCAGCAGATGTACCAGTCGTTCGTGCGCCAGCGCATGGGTTTGCCCGGTCTTCGCATACAGCCAATCGGCGAACAGCAGAAAATGTGCAAATGATGAGTCCGCAAGCAACAGCGCCAACGTGCGCGGATAACGACCCGAGTTGGCGACGATGTCCCAGTAGCGCGAAAAACGCGACAGCCGCTGCATGCTTGCGAAGTCAATCACACTGGTGGATAGAATGTTGTAAGGCGGGTCCGGATTGAAACGCAGCGCGTAAGTCTCGCTATGGCGCGCAATGGGTGCGCCGCGCAGGCGCTTGAGAATCCCGAACTGGATC
>JANMSL010000047.1:0-1665 GCA_031389245.1 Lysobacterales bacterium
GTGGAAGTGTGCTGCGAGAAATGCGCCGAGAAACTGCGCGACGCCGGGGCGCAGCCATGAGCAACGCAAATGGATTCTTGCCGGCAAGCACGCTAGTAGAGACGCCATCGGGCCGGCTTAGATGTAGCGAACGGGGCAATAATCGCGTCGCGCTATATGTCCATGGCGTGTTGGTCAATAGCTATCCTTGGCGGCACTCGTTGGCTCGGTTGAGCGACGCACTACGCCGCATCGCGCCAGACCTCCGTGCGCACTGCCACATCGAGATTGACGTCAAGGAAGCCTGATCATGCATCGCAGAAGACTTCTCGCTTCTTCCATCGGCGTGGTTGCGCCTGGCGCGACTATCGGATGCGCGTCGCACGTGGCCGATGGCAATGCGTCCGGCGCTGCGGCAATGGATACACGTACGTTGCATGACGCGCGACATGATGCCCTCACCCGTTTGCGCGGCGGAGCGCCCCCATGAGTACCAATCGCAGCGTTGCCGTATTCGGCGCTTACGGGCATACCGGGCGCTTCGTCGTCGCGGAGTTGTGCAAACGCGGATGGACTCCGATCCTGTGCGGCCGCAATGCAGACCGGCTCTCGACGTTGGGCAATGCGCTCCCCGAGTTGGAGCAGCGGCAGGCGTCAGTCGATGATCCGGCATCGCTCGACCGCGCGCTGGACGGCGCGATGGCTGTGATCAATTGCGCCGGCCCCTTCCTGGACACCGCAGTGCCGGTGATCGAAGCGGCGCTGCGCACGCGCATTCATTACCTGGATGTGAGCGCCGAGCAACAGGCGGTGCTCAGCGTCTTCGAGCGTTTCGCAGACGCCGCAAAAATGGCGGGGGTGACAGTCATACCGGCGATGGCGTTCTATGGTGGCCTGGCGGATCTGCTGGCAACCGCCGCGCTCGGCGACTGGCCGGACGCCGACGCGATCGAGATCGCGGTCGCATTGGACAGTTGGCATCCCACAGTCGGTACGCGCCTCACCGGCGCGCGCAACCACCATCGACGTCTGGTGGTGACGAACGGAAAGCTGGAACCGCTCGCCGATCCCGCACCTTCGCGCGAATGGACGTTTCCGGCGCCGTTCGGAACGCAGGACATGGTCGCGCTGCCGTTGTCCGAGATAATAACCCTCTCGCGCCACGTGCCCAGCATCGAAGTTCATTCGTACATGAATCTCACACCACTCCGGGATCTGCGCGATCCTCACACACCGCCGCCATCGCCATCCGATTCCGACGGACGCTCCTGCCAAATCTTCATGGTCGACACACTGGTTTGCAGAAAGGGCCAGACGCGTCGCGCCTGTGCGCATGGACGCGACATTTATGCGGTCACCGCACCATTGGTAGTGGAGGCGATGCAGCGCATTGACGATGGACGCTGCACGGCGACCGGAGTGGTCGCACCCGGAGCAGCCTTCGATGCGAGGAACTTTCTCCAATCATTGCGGGAGGTGAATCTCACCTTGCCGGACGCTTGATCGGTATCCGGAATTCAATTGAGCCCGGAAAAAAGCCATGCAGTTCGACAACCCGAACCAGATCCGCATCCAGTTCAGCCCCAAAGCCATTCGTAGCCGACCGCAAATCCCCATTTGTGCGTCGGCTATTGCGCACGTATTGCGCCAGGTTGAAGTGCCAAGGCTTTCAGTATCCGCGTCGGT
>JANMSL010000258.1:0-7634 GCA_031389245.1 Lysobacterales bacterium
CTAGGACATGCTGCGAAGTTGTTCCGACTTAGGAATCACACTAAACTGAAGATAGTTTGCATATTCCTAAGTATTCAGGGACAGACAACCATTCTTTTTGAAGCTGGCGAAAACAACCGTGGTACGTCCCCTATTATTCGCAGAAAATACCGGTGAATCGCAGAGGATTATTGCGCACTACCCTCCCTGTTGCGCTCCAGATAGCGATCGCGCAACTCGGTCTGGCGCGAACGTGATGACTGCTCGCGCCCTTCGATAAATACGCGTTCGGCATAGCTCGATACCTCCAGCGGGTCTGCGTTCCACAACACCAGATCAGCGCGCAGGCCCACGGAGATACGGCCGCGATCGTTGACGCCGAAAACGCGGGCGGGATTGGCGGTCAACGCGGCCAGCGCGGCTTCCCAAGGCAGACCGTGGGCCACTGCATTGCCCGCCGATTGACGATTCTTGCGCGCGTTGTGCGAGGCATCGCCGCTCTGCGTGATGACCAGGGTAATGCCGGCTGCATGCAGGCGCGCGGCGTTGTCGAGCGTGGCGCCGAGTTGATCAAAACTTCCTGGCAGGTTCTGCAACGGGTCGATAGCTACCGCGGCATCTGCGACCTTGAGCGCATCAATGACTTTCCAACCCTCGACGGCACCGGCGATGACCGGCTTCATGCCGACACGCTTGGCGAAATCCAGCGCGCGCCGGATATCCACCGCTCGATCTACCGAGAACACGACGCGACCGCCCTGAGCGAAACCGGCAAGAGACTCGCGGCCGTTTGCCGTTAACACGCGCGGATCGCTGTCACGCAGTGCTCCGATCGGCGCGGTTTCGCGCAGCGCCTGATCGAGCAACATGAACTGCGCTGCACGGCTATTGCCGGTCAGCACCGAGGTGCCGCCGCCCATGGCGATAAACAAGGTTCGGCTTGAAGCCGGCACGCTGCGATAAATGCCATCGAGGGTGGCGATACCACCCTGCCCCGCGATGAGCGTGCCGCCAGCACCCGCCTGCGGACTGAGCAGGGTGAAGGTGTAGCCCTCGACGCGCGCAACCGGAATCAGCAGCGACTCCGGGTTGAACGCGAGCGTCACGTCGAACTCTGGTCGCATCTCGATGCCCGGGGAAGGCAGCGTCGCACCGGGCACGTAGGCGCTGTCGACGGTGGAAATTTCCAGCGATACTTCGTCCAGACCGATCTGATTGAGTCCTGCAAACAGGCCCGGCGTCAGCGGTCGGCCGGCAGCGTCGATGATCCGCGCATCGACCGGTGCGGTGAGGTCGCGCCCGACAGCGCGGATCACGCCATCGGCAATCAGCACGCTGGCATTTTCGATGGTGCCGGCCACATCCGCGGTATGCACGCGTGCGTTGCGGATCAATATCGTTTCGGCGCTGGTCGTACCCGCAGCGAACACCAGCGATAGCAGCAGCGCGCGCTTCATGGTGTCAGCTCCATCTCGGCACCCAGCATGAAATCGGAGCGCGGCTTCAGGTTTGGGCGGCTGCGGTCGAGCACCAGGGCGCCATCGATGAACACTTGATCGGCCAGCGCATAGACGCTGAATGGATCGCGATTCCAGATCACCAAATCCGCCATCTTGCCCGACTTGAGTGTGCCGGTTTGCTCGGCAATGCCCATGGCCTGTGCAGGATTCTGCGTCAGCCAGCGCAGCGCACGCTCCGGCGTGATGGCATAGCCCATGCGGTTACCACGCGCCATCGCCTTGCCAGCTTCCTGGTTGAGTCGCTGGATGCCCTCGGACGAATCCGAATGCACAATGGCGCAGCCACCGCTAACCCTGTCTACGATGGCGATGTTTTCCTGGATGCCGTCGAATGCCTCCATCTTGAAGCCCCACCAGTCGGCCCAGAGTGCGCCGCAGATGCGATTTTCAGCAAGTAGATCGGCAATCTTGTACGCCTCGACCGCATGATGGAATGCGGCGATATGAAATCCGAACTCTTTGGAGACGTCGATCATCGTCGCCATCTCGTCGGCGCGGTAACAGTGGTTGTGCACCAGGATATCGCCCTTGAGCACACCGACCAGAGTGTCGAGCTTCAGGTCGCGCTTGGGCGGCTGCGGTGCTTCAGCCTTCTTGTCCTGCTTTTTTTTCGATGCGGGCTTGCCGAAGGCCTTGACCTCGGCTGCGTATTTATCCCATTCGCGTCGATAGGCCTGGGCATCGGCGAACGCCTGGCGATAGCCGGCGACATTGCCCATGCGCGTCATCGGCGCCTGACCCTTGGTGCCATAGACACGTTTGGGATTCTCACCGCAGGCCATCTTCAGTGCATGCGGCGCGCCAGGAAATTTCATTGCCTGATAGGTATCGGCAGGCACGTTTTTCAGAATCACGCCGCGACCACCGATCAGGTTGGCGGAACCGGGCAGCACCAGCATCGAGGTGACGCCTCCCGCCAACGCGGCCTCGAAACCCGGGTCCTGTGGATTGACACCATGTTCGGCCCAGACATTCGGCGTTACCGCGGCGGTCATCTCGTTGCCGTCCTGATGCCCGGTAACGCCAGGATGCGCAAACACGCCCAGATGCGAATGCACGTCGATAATGCCGGGAGTCACCCAACGTCCCTTGGCATCGATTACGCTGACCTCGGCGCCCGCCTCAATGTGTTCGGCCACTTCAACCACGCGGCCATCGCGCAACAACACATCGCCCTGATCAATCCGCGTGCCATCGCCAATCAGTACCGTGGCATCGCGAATCAGGGTCGGCGTTGACGGCAGCGCCTGATACGTGGAGGCAAACGGCTCGGCGGCGTGCGCGCCGAACATCGTGGTCAGTAGTGCAACGCCAAAACACAGCTGTGGCTTCATCGGTGCGGTCTCATCTGTGCGGTTTTCATCGGTGCGGTTACGTCAGTGTAGTTGCCGTATCGCGAAAGGCCGACTATGCCATAGCTACAGCGTCCAGCGGCGTTGCAGCGACAGCTTTCGTCGATGGGACAATCAGGGGCGTTTCAGGCGAGCAGCCAGATCGACATAGCCCAACAGCACCGCGACTTCATGCGCATTGCGGCCAAGCAAATCGATGCGTCGCGTATCGGCGCCGGACTTGAGCAGGGTCTCGGTCAAGTCGACCATGCCGTGCATGGCGGCTGCGTGCAGCACGGACACGCCGCGTCGGTCCTGCACTTCGACGTCGGCGCCGCGCGCCAGCAGCAGCAACACCAGCGACTTGAGGGCGCGATTGGGCGCGGGCGTTCCAGCATCTGCGCGCGCACCGAGCAGCAGCAGCAACGCGCTGGCACCCTCGTGGTTCTGGGCGTTGACCGGCGCGCCGGCGTCGAGCAGACGTTCGATGATGCGTTTGGCCGGCTCCACTTCCTTGCTCGCCCAGGCAAATTGAACGGCGGCGTGCAACGCCGTGTTGCCCTGCTCGTCGCAGAACGCGGCGTCAGCACCGCGCACCAGCAGCACCTGCGCGATGGCCTCGAAACCCAGTGCTGCGGCGATCATCAATGGCGTTATCGCACCCGGAAGGGTCTGATCGACGCGCGCACCTGCGGCAATAAGCCGCGTCACAATGGCCTCCTGACGTGCGCTCACCGCGGCGCTGAGCGGTGTTGCCCCAGTGCGCGCGGCAACGTCGGTAGCCGCGCCCTGACTGAGCAGCCACTCCACCAGCACGGCATGACCGCCGCCGGCAGCGCGCAATAATGCAGTGCAATCCTGCGCATCGCGACCATTGATATCGAGGCCCAGCTGTACCAGTTTGCGGGTAGCTTCCAGATCGCCAACGCGTGCCGCGTCAGCCACGTCGGCATCGCGCAAGGCGCGCGCCGGCAACGGCCAATGCGTCCAGCGCAACCAAGTAGCGAGTTCGTGTCGACTGACCTGTAGCGCCAAGCCAAGCACGGTCTGTCCATCGCCTGCCGCACGCGAAGGATCGGCGCCATGGCGGATCAACAGTCGCACCTGACTCTCGACCTGGGCATGCCGTCTGGCCACGACGTGGTGCAGCGGCGTATTGCCGCGCGCGTCGCGCGCGTTCGGATCCAGACCCCGCGCCAGTCCCAGCGCCATCAAGCGCGGCCACGGCGCGAGCCCGGCATGATGCAGCAGCCCACGACCCAGGCTGTCGCTTCCAAACAAATCGGCACCGCGCTCGATCATCGCCAGCGCAAGATCCTCGATTTGATCGCGACGCTCGCTGCTGTCTTCGCTGTCAGCGCCAGCGAGCATCGGCAACAGAGCACCACCACCGGGCGCTGCTCCAGCGGCGAGTGCGGCACGAATACATTCGAGCGACAGCGGCGTGTGCCTGATCGCCAGCAGCAGCGGCGATTCGGCGGATTCAAGGGGCAGGCCGAATTGCAGCAGCAACGCAATGCCGACGCTCTGGTCGCGCTCCAGGCAGGCAGGGACCAGAGTGACCAGCACCGCCGGCGCGATGCGCGGCTGCAAGTCGAGCAGTTCGCGCGCGATCGGCAAACGCCCGCAGCGCAACGCTTCGGCCAACAGCCGCAGTCGCTCCGATTCGCCAATGGCCTCCGCCATTTCAGCTGCCTCCGGCGTCTCGTCCTCCGACGCGACGGCGGTCGGAACCGGCCAATGCGGGTCGAGCATCTGCACCATCTGCCAGCGACCGAGCGCCGCGGCAAGATCCACCGGGCGCTTGCCATCCTGATTGTGTGCCTGCACGTCCGCGCCTAGCCCCAACAGAGCACCGACGGTGTCGGCGTTCGCCTGTTTGGACTGGCAGGCCAGGTGCAGCGCGGTGCGACCATTGCTGTCGCGAAAACTCGGATCGGGCTTGCGAAACACCAATCGCTGCAGCGCGCGGTTGGCGCCAGCGCGAGCCGCCTCCATCAGCGGAGTAACACCGTGGGTGTCGCGCGCATTGACGTCGGCACCGGCATTGATCAGCACCTCGACCACTTCGCCATGACCATACAACGCGGCCACGTGCAGCGCGCTGCGCCCGAGCTTGTCACTGGCGTGGACATTGGCACGCGCCTTGAGCAGACGTTTGCACAGGGCCGGGTGATCTTCCGCCGCCGCTGCAGCGGCAATCAATACCGGCAGCCCGCGCACCGTCTCGCAGGCGGCGCCGCGATCGAGAAGCAGCTTCACCACCGCCTCATTGCCAGAGCGGGCGGCGACGCCCAAGGGCGTCAGGCCTTCGCCGTTAACCACATCGACCGCGGCTCCGGCATCGAGCAACATCGCGGCAATCCCCGGATCACGGGTAATCGCCGCGTGATGCAATGGCGTGTCACCGTCAGGTCCGGTGCGGCTCAGATCAGCGCCATTGGCCAACAGCATCATCACTGCTTCGGCACGCCCGACCAGGGTATCGCGGCAGGCAAGGAGCAGCGGCGTGACGCCGTTCACGGCCAGGTCTGGATTGGCGCCGCGCTCGATCAGCGCGCGCAGCAGGCGCAGGTCTGATTGACCAACGGCGCTCATCAGCGGACTGCGTTGATCGCGGTCGTTGCGGCCCGGCAAGACATTCGGATCAGCACCCCGGTTCAGCAGTTCCAGTGCCTGGGTGATGTTGCCGCTGGCGGCTGCATTGAGCAGCGTGGTATCGCGTTCGCCAAGTGCTGGCGCATTCGCGCGCGCTGCCGCGGCGGTGCTGCCGTTTTCGGAGTTGGTCGGTAGCACGGCGCCATCGGACTTGGGCGCGGTATCGACGGCGTCGGTCTGCTGCATCGCCTCGATCTCGTCGTCACCCAGCAGTAGCCGCTCGGTGCGCCAGAACACCAGCAGATGGGCAAGCGGACACAACACCAGCGCATAAATCCAGATGGCGGCATCGCGCAGTTCGCTGGGCAGGGTGCCGCACAATCCTGCAATCGAAAGCGCCGGGAAGATGAGCAGGAGCAACGCGAACGCGACGGTGATACCGCTGCCAAAACTGTGTTCGTGCACCTCCCCGGTCAAGTGCCAGGCGAAGCTGGCGATGCGTCGAAACGCAGCCACAATCCAGGAGCCCGATCCCGACTCGGGATAGGCATCATCCCAGAGCAGGCAAAGTCCAAATACGGGCCAGAGCCGGATCAGGGCCAGCAACGCCAGCAGGAAGCCGAGCGACAGCAGCACTGCATTGAGTGCGTTGCCTTCATTGATCAGTCGCAGCGCAGGCGTACCAATGACAATGGCGACCCAACTCGCGTACAGCGCCACCCACACCAGCAACAACGATCCGCGCCTGAGCATCAGACCGAGAAACCCCTGATCGAGTTGATAGCCCAGTGACAGTGTCGCCCCCGCCGCCAACGGTGCCTGCGCAATCAGCAGCAGCACCAGCACCGCGGGGTGGTCGATGAAGATTGCCGCCAATACCATTGCGATACCGGGCAGCAACGGAATCACGGCGGACTTGACCGCCGCAATGCGTGGGTTCAAAACACTCATGGGGATCAGTGTAGTGCCATAGCGGTTGTTCCCGATGCCAGCAGTGCCATCCCCGCGCCGCCTCAGGCGAGCGCGCGGGTCACGATTTCAGTGGTATCCGGCGAAAGCGCCGGCATCGCTGCAAGCCGCTCCAGCTCGCTGCGCATCTGCGCCTGGCGCAAAGGTTCGAGCCGGCGCCAACCATTGAACACGGCCACCGTGCGCGCTGCGATCTGCGGATTGATGGCATCGAGCGTGGCGACCGCCGACCCGAGCAGTCGATAACCAGCGCCGCCGTCCTGGTGAAAGCGCGCGCGATTGCCACGCGCGAATGTGCCGATCAACGCGCGCACCTTATTGGGATTGCGCCAACTGAATGCCGGGTGCTCGGTGAGTGTATGCACCCGTTCCAGCGTGCCTGCCTGTGGGTTGCTGGCCTGTAAGCCGAGCCACTTGTCGACCAGCAAAGGGTTATCAGCGTGACGCTGATAGAACTGCTCGGCCAGCTGCTGCGCGCCGGGGCAGGCATTATGCATCAGCAGCACCAGCGCCACCATGCGCTCAGTCATGGTCGTGGCCAGCGCATACTGCTGCTCGGCCTGTTCGGCAAATGCAGCGGCGTCCGCCGCCATCAGTAGATGCAGGGCGCGGCCGCGCAGACGACGTGCTGCGCACGGCACAGCTGCATAACCTGCCTGCGCTGCATGGACCAGCGCATCGCGCCGCGCAACCAACGCTTCACGCAGGCGCCGCCCCAACCAAACCGCGAGCTCGCGGCGCGCAGAGTTCAGACGAACTGGGTCGAGTGCTTCGATGCGATCGCCCAAATAGGCTTCATCGGGCAGCTCGAGACATTCGGCGACCAGGGCCGGGTCGATCTGCGGATCACACAGCAGTTGCGCACAGGCGTCACCGAACACCGCCAGTTCCGTCAGTGTGTCGTATTCCGCGCCGCCGTAGCGGGCCAACAACAATCGCTCGGCGATCTGCTGCGAGGCCTCCCAACGGTTGAACGGATCACGGTCATGGGCGACGCGAAACGCCAGCGCCGCTGCATCCTGTTCGAAATGCAGTTGTACCGGCGCCGAGAAATCTTGCAACAACGACGCCACCGGCGCGCTGGGCACATCTTCAAAGCTGAGCGTCGACTCGTACTGATCGAGCAGAAAAACGCGTTGATCGCCAGCGGCAGTCGCTTCGCCCGAAAGGCGCAGCGGCAGAGGCTGGCCATCGGGCGCATAGAGCGATAAGCGCACGGGAATCGGTACTGGCCGCT
>JANMSL010000087.1:0-3664 GCA_031389245.1 Lysobacterales bacterium
GCGGTAGCGACCGGTGCCCTGGGTCGCGGCCTTCAGTTCGCTTGGATAGTCCTGCACTTCGGCCAGCGGCACCTGAGCGCGGATCACCAGTTCACCACCCTTGAGCGAATCGGTGCCGTTGATGCGCGAGCGTTTGGTGGCAAGACCGCTGGTGATGTCGCCCATGTGCGTGTCCGCCACGAACACCTCAAGGTGCACGATGGGTTCCAGCAGCTTTGGACCGGCCTTGCTGATGGCATCGATAAACGCTTTCTTGCCGGCGGTAACGAAGGCGACTTCCTTGGAGTCGACGTCGTGGTATTTGCCATCGAAAACGGTAACGCGCAGGTCCTGCATTTGGTAGCCGGCGACGGCGCCATGCTCCAACACCTGCCGCACGCCTTTTTCGATTGCCGGAATGAACTGTCCAGGAATCGCACCGCCGACAATTCGCGAGACAAACTCGAATCCGGCGCCACGCTCCAATGGCTGCACGCGCAGAAATACCTCGCCAAACTGACCAGCGCCGCCTGTCTGTTTCTTGTGTCGATGATGTCCCTCGGCTTCGGTGCTGATCGTCTCGCGATAGGCGATGCGCGGCTTGCGTGACTTGACTTCAACACCGTAACGCTCCTTCAGGCGCTCGAGCATTACACGCAGGTGCAGGTCGCCGAGGCCACGGATGACGAGTTCATTGAGTTCCTTGTTGTGTTCGACGCGGAAGCATGGGTCTTCCTCGCACAGCTTGTGCAGCGCGGTGCCGAGCTTCTGCTCCTGCCCGCGCGTGGCCGGTTCGATCGCCAGTCCAAACATCGGATTGGGAAACTCCAGCGGCTTGAGGTGATACTGGTCCTCATCGTGCGAATCATGCAGCACGGCGTCGAAGTGGATTTCTTCGATCTTGGCTACGGCGGCAATGTCGCCAGCAATGGCGTCCTCGATTTCGACATGCTCCTTGCCCTTGAGCTTGAACAGATGACCCACTTTGAACGGCTTCTTGCCGTCGTCGACGAACAACTGTGTGTCCTTGCGCAGCGTGCCCTGATAGACGCGGAACACCGACAATTTTCCGACAAATGGGTCGTTGATGATCTTGAACACATCGGCGAGCACGTGGCGTCCGGGATCGGGCGATGCTTGCACTTCGACTGTGTCGTCGCCTGCGCCCTTGACGAACACAGGTGGGTTGGCTTCGCGCGGATTGGGCAATAGTTTTTCGGCCAGATCCAGCAATTCCTTCACGCCGGCCCCGGTTCTTGCCGACACGAAGCACACCGGCACCAAGTGGCCTTCGCGCAAACACTGTTCAAACGCATCGTGCAGCTCTTGGCCAGAGAGGCCCTGCTCACCCAGCTCGAGATAGCGATCCATCAACGTCTCGTTGACCTCGACGACCTGGTCGATGATGCGTTGGTGCGCAGCGGTGACGTTCGAGAAATCGGCGTCGCCCTGCGGACGGAAAAAACAATCCAGCACGCCGGCGCGCCCCTTCGCGGGCAGGTTGATGGGTAGACACTCGGGGCCAAATACTTCGCGGATTTCATCGACCAGCAGCTCCAGGTCTACGCTCGCATCAATTTTGTTGACTACCAGCACCCGACACAGTCCGCGCGCCTTGGCGTATTCCATCATGCGGTGCGTGCTGTCTTCGATGCCATTGGCGGCATTGATCACGATGGCGCAGGTTTCAACCGCTGCCAGCGCGGTGAGTGTTGGGCCACGAAAATCCGGATAACCCGGCGTGTCGAGCAGGTTGATGTGGATGCCGGCATGGTCGATCGAGGCGATGGCGCAATTCAGCGAATGCCGCCGCTCCTTCTCCATCGGGTCGTAGTCGGACACTGTACTGCCACGTTCGATCGAGCCGGGCACCTGAATCGAGCCGCCCGCGACCAGCAGCGCTTCAAACAATGTGGTCTTACCAGCGCCAGCGTGGCCGACGAGTGCGATGTTGCGAATCTGGTCCGTGCTGTAGCTGGGCATAAAGACACCTCCCTGATTGGACGCCCCGATGGTTGCGACGACAGCCCCGAAGGTCAAGCGCGCTTTGCAGCAAAACCGAAGTAAATGACTGCGGCCAAGCCCATCGCGCATAGACCTAGGTGGGTCCGACCTCGGGTCGGACACTTTGCCCGGGCTTTTGGTGGGTCCGACCTCTGGTCGGACGCTTTCAGTTAATTCGGCACACCCGCAGATCCGTCGTATGACGAACCGCAATCGCGTCAGACCGCCCACCCGATGGGCCAGAAAGTGACGCAGTGCCCACCCTCAGCTTCAATCGAAACCGCCCCAGCCAAGAGCAAGCAAGCATCAGGAAGGTGCGCTTGATCACACTCTGCAAACCCCGCAGCGGCGCAGTATCCGCCACCCGCGACCGGCGGCACGATGGGCAGGACGGGCGGCGGGAACCATGGTTCCGCGCCGATCCTGCATGGGCTACATTGACCCCGACAGTGTGACAACGGGCTCCGCAGCCAAGGCATCGGAGCGAAATCGATCGATAACGGTTACGCAGCGAATCGGGCGGCAACGTGATGAAAGCGAATCAATCAGCGTATTGTGGCAGTCGGTCCTCAGGCTTCACCCTGATGGAGCTGATGATCGCCATAACGGTTTTGGGCGTGTTGTTGACAATTGCTATTCCCTCGGTTCGTGACCTGAGTCTCGGGGCAAATACCGTGTCGAAAAGCAACTGCTTGTTGGGCAATCTCAACACTGCGCGAGCCGAAGCGGTCAAGAACGCCACCAACGTGCGAGTGAGCGCTTCCGGCGGCGCCTGGAACAATGGGTTGGTTGTAGCCACCGACCGCAATATGAATGGTGCGATCGATGCTGGCGACGGAGATGTCCTCCTCCAGCAAGGTTGCGAGGCCAGTACCGGATTTGATTGGACTGCGGTGTCGCAGCCCGGTGGTGCGGCAGTTACGCAGCTGTTCTACACACCAACAGGCGTACTCAGTACCCCGGCCGCCGGAGTGTGGTTCAAATTGGTGCGACCCGACCGGGCGTCGTTCCCCGATCGCTGCAAACGTGTGTTGGTGGTGGCGAGTGGGCGGTCCGAGGGCAACAAAGGGAGCACCGCGTCATGCGCCGCGCCATGAACATGAAACCACGAAACACGAAATTGCAAACGCTGACACGCGGCTTCACGCTGCTTGAAGTGATGATCGCGGTGCTGGTGTTTTCCATCGGCCTGCTCGGTGTTGCTGGCATGGTTTTGGCCTCGATGCGCGGCACACACACGGCGCAGATCCATACCCAGGCCATCGTGCTGGCGCAATGGATGGGCGACGCGATGCGCGCTAACCCGGTGGGCGTGATGGCCGGTAATTACAACGCGACTGCCACGGCCGGTGCGTCTAATTGCAGCGGGGGTTGCACGCCGGCGCAGACTGCCACCCGAGATCTGGAAGCGTGGGGCACGTTGTTGGCGCAGTCGCTGCCGGCTGGGCAGGGCGCGATTCGTTGCAATCTTAACTCTCCGACTGACGGCGGGCGTTTGGTTTTCCCTGCTGGTCTTTGCACTCTCAGCATGACTTGGTCGGAGAGCGATGAAACACGGGACACCGTGGCGACCAATTCTGTGGCGGTTGTTGCACGTAAAACTCAACGATTCGACTGGGTGATCAATCCATGAGCGCGTATTGTCAAATTCGAGCAAGCAGAGCAGCGAGCGCCGGGGCAG
>JANMSL010000270.1:0-1889 GCA_031389245.1 Lysobacterales bacterium
AGCACCAGGTTGCGCGGGGTGTCACCGGTATCGACGGTGTCGATCAGGGTCAGCGTGGCGGTGTCGACCACACCGATCCGGTCCTGCCCGGACAGGGCGACATAGGCGCGGCTGCCGTCGCCGTTGACGACTACGCCCCAGGCATCCGTGGGTAGTTCCAGGCTGCCTATGACTGCGCGCGTTACCGTGCTGATCACGGTCAGGCGGTTGCCGCCCTGGTGCGCGACGTAGACCTTGGCGTGCGCAGCATCGACGGCAACGCCGATCGGGCCGCTGGGCACCGGGATCATCTTCACCGTGTTGCCGTTGCGGGTGTCGATCACCTGTACGTGTGCGGCGGCGGCGATCGGTACATAGGCCAGCGGTTCAGCGCACGCCGACGGCGCGACCTGGGACAGCGCCAGCAGCAGGGCGGCAGCCGGTCGTGATGGCGAAAGTTGTGTCATGACAAACCCCCTGTGGCAGTACGCATCCGGTGCCGGTGCGCCGACCCGTGGGCGCACCTCATGGATGCTCTATTACTTATCGAGAATTCACCGGGCGAACTATCAGCGGTGCGGCGTCATCTTCGCCGCCGGCGGTGGAAGCTGCAAGATTCGACAGGATGCGCCAAGCGCGCGCGCGCGCGATAGTTGCGCTGCAAGACTGGTCCGCACCGGTCCGCGATGCAGCGGCTACCAGACCAACTCGCGCCGATGGGCGCAAAAAAGGGGACAACATGAGCAAGCGACTGTGTGTGATGAGTCATTCTGCGCGCGCGCTGTTCGGCGCGGTGCTGGCGATCGCGGCTGCCGATGCGCTGGCCGATACCGCTCCGGCATTCGCCGAACCGCCGATGTTGCAGTCGCGGGCCGCGGCGAAATCCAGCGCGCCCAAGGCTCTACGCGCCGGTGCCAATCTGTTTTCGGCGAATGCCGAAGCCGCCGCCATCCAGGCCGGCCGTGAAAACCATTACGACCTGCCGATCAAGTACACCAAGGGCAGCATCTGGAATCCGGCCACCGGCCGCAAAGACAGCGTAAACCTGCGATCGTTCGGTGACAGCTTCGTGGCGCCAACCATTGTCATGAAGCCCGGACAGACCGTGCGCATCGGTCTGAATAACCAGCTGCCAGCAGAACCCGATTGCGCGGTTGGCAGGCGCATCAACGAGCCGCACTGCTTCAACATTACCAATCTGCATTCGCACGGACTGTGGGTATCGCCCACCGGCAACAGCGACAATGTGCTGCTTTCGCTGTATCCGGGCGTCAGTTTCGAATACGAGTACAACGTGCCCGAGGACCATCCCGCCGGCACCTTCTGGTATCACCCGCACAAGCATGGTTCTACCGCGATGCAAGTGGGCAGCGGCATGGCCGGCGTACTTGTGGTCAAGGGCGAACGCGCGCCGACACTGGCCAGCAACGGTGATCTGGACGTGCTGCTGAAGAAATTCGATCCGGTCAACAAGGACTATGTCCAGGTCATGCTGTTGCAGCAGGTGCCGTATGCCTGCTTCGATGCCACGGGCGAAATCAAGAAAGCCGACGGGCGCTGGGTCTGCGATGAAAAAGATGTCGGTGAAGTCCTCAAGTTCTCGCAGCTCGGGTTCAATACCTGGGGCCCGTCGGGCCGCTACACCTTGTTCAACGGTGTGCCGCGACCGGAAATGAATCTGGAGTCGGGTCGTCTGTATCGCTGGCGCATGGTGCATTCGGGCGTGCATGAGGGCATTGCACTGCGTATTCGCAAGATCGGTGACAGCAAGCTGCTGAACAGCTCCGCGGCATCCGCCGCAGACCGTGCCGAAGAAGTCGCACGCCTGTGCACCGGCATCGACGTAACCCAGTTCGAAGTAGCCACCGATGGACTGACGCGCGCGCAAGCATTCGCGAAAACCACCAATA
>JANMSL010000217.1:0-9478 GCA_031389245.1 Lysobacterales bacterium
CACAACATCGAAGCCAGAGCGGGGCTTGCCCAGGCAACCCCCGCTGCTCGGTCAGAAGTTACTTCAGGTTTTCTTGCAGGCTGCGTTTGAGCAGATCCTCTGCCGCCGCATGCTCACCCTTGCGCCACGCCATGCGTGCCAGTCGACGATAGGCAATGCTGCGCAGCAAGGGTTGGGTCGCCTTGTCGAGCACATCGCGATACAGCGCATCGATCTGATCCGCTTTACCATCACGCCGATACAGGCATTCGAGCGCGATCAAGTCACGCACGGCCAGCATGCCGGAATCGGCCGCGGCTGGGCCCATTCGCGCCAGTGCCATGCCTTGGCGCCGGCCTTGGGCGGCGCACAACTGCCGACCCTGCACACCTGCACCGGCATCAGTGCGATGTGCACTGGCCTGGCCCATCGACAACATCACCAACACGGCAGCAAGTGCCGGCACCCACATCAGTTTCGCGTGCAGTTTCATAAGGACCTCCATCGGACCGGGCTTGAGAAGCCTCCTTGCTTAGCGACCGCTTGGCGGGTCAAAGGCGGGGGAGGTTCTCTGATACAACGCAGGCACTATCATCGCGTTGACCAAGGTCACCGGGATCCGCCATGGAAACTCGCTTCGACAGCTTTCGAGAGTTCTATCCCTATTACTTGGGCGAGCACGCCAACCGCACCTGCAGGCGACTGCATTTTGCCGGCAGCACGCTCATCGTACTCATCGTGCTGGCGACCATCTTTGGCGCGTTGCGACCGCTGTGGTTGCTCACCCTGCCGCTGGTGGGGTATGGATTTGCCTGGCTCGGCCATTTCGGCTTCGAGAAGAATCGGCCCGCGACCTTCAAGCATCCGCTCTACAGTCTTGCTGGCGACTGGGTGATGTTCAAGGACATGCTGATCGGTAAGATCGCGTTCTGATTTAGCACGTATCGATCTGGCTAGATTTGAACGGTCGGCTCTATCTGCAGCGCGTGGCACCACTTTTGCGACGTTGGCGTTAGTGCGTTCAACTCATGAACACGAACGCCTATTCAAGCCCGATTCGACGCCACGGCGGCACGGTGATTGCAGTGCGGCTCGACCGGGCGGCGGTAACGCCACCGCGCCACACGCGCTTACGTGGTCTCGGATTCCAGGAAGCGCGCCTCATACATCAGCTGCTGAACACGGTGCTCTTGACCTTCGGTGAACTGCAACCCGACATGATCATCGTCTGAGCGTGCAATCCGCGCTTCCAGACTGATCACCGTGTCTTGATCGAGCATGAAGAACACTCGAATAATTTCCGGGAACGAGGATGGCCATTTCTTTGGTTTTCCAAGGCGCGCACCGCCTTGGGAAATATCCCACACTTCGGAAAGATAGCCTTCGTCATACAGCACCAGCATCGCGGCGCTGAAAACGTCTTTACGCGGGTGCAGTCGCTTCTCGTTTGCGTCCATGGGGTCCACAAGCTCCAACTCTTCTCGTCAAAACCGGTGATTAGTGTTGCCGGCACGAAGTGTTGCCGGCACGGAGTGTTGCTAGTACCTGCGTGTTGCCAGTAGTTGCGTATTACGCGCTCCGGGCACGCTATTCAACATCCTTCAAAGCAGGGCATGTGCCATCGATCCCCTAATCGTGACGCAGCCCACATTCACGAACTGGAACATTTTCACATAAAATTCATTGGATTTGGCATTTAATCTTCACCAACGTGAAGGGAGAGGTGCCATGACTGTGCGAGAGGATACTCCGGGTCTGATCCTGTTGGTGGAAGACAATCGCGGTATCGCCGAGATGGTGGGAGAGTTTCTGGAACGCCGCGGCTTCAGCGTGGACTACGCCAGCGATGGCGTTACCGGCTTGCATTTGGCGGTGACCAATAGCTATGACGTGATCGTACTGGACCTCATGCTGCCCGGAATGGATGGACTGGACGTTTGCCGCAAACTCCGCCATGACGCCAAACGGCCGACACCGGTGCTGATGCTGACCGCCCGCGACACTTTGGACGACAAACTGGTCGGGTTGGAAGCGGGTGCCGACGACTATCTGGTCAAACCATTTGAGATCCGCGAATTGGAAGCCCGCGTGCGTGCCCTGATCCGACGTGATCGTCGCCAGGTGTCGACCGAGGTGTTGCGCGTTGCCGATCTGGTGCTGGATACGGCAACGCTGCGTGCTACCCGCGCCGGCCGCGATCTGGTTCTGTCGCCGATCGGCATTCGCCTGCTGACCATTCTGATGCGCGAATCACCTCGCGTGGTCAGTCGCCGCGACATCGAACGCGAAGTCTGGGGCGATCTGCTGCCCGACTCGGACACGTTGCGTAGCCACCTCTACAATTTGCGCAAGGTGATCGACAAACCATTCGATAAACCATTGCTGCACACCATTCATAGCGCAGGATATCGACTCACCGATCTTGACGCCGAGTTGGCCAGTGCCAAGGCAGGATAGCAATCGTCTGCCCGCGCGTGGCCTGCGCGGCAAGTTGTGGATCGCTTTCGTTCTGCAAACGCTGTCGATCGCGCTGGCCACACTGCTTGGCGTGTACGCTGCAATGGTGGTGCTGCGCGATGTCCTGATCCAGCGTGCACTGACGGATGAAGCAACGCACTACTGGAAGGGCCGCAGCGAGCACCCGGATTGGCCGGTGCCCAATACTTACAACATGCACGGCTACTTGCTCGGCCCGAACGCAGATGACGCAACCGTTCCAGCCGCGCTACGTGGGCTGCCAGCGGGCTTTCACGCGCTGACGATGAACGGCGCGGACGAATTGGTCTACGTCGATCAGCGCGCAAACCAACGACTGTGGCTGATCTTCCATCAGGAACAGCTGCGCAATCTCGCGCTCTGGTTCGGGCTGGTGCCACTGAGTTTCGTACTTGGCGCGGTCTATCTGGTGTCGTTTTATACCTACCGCGTTTCCAAGCGCGCTGTGTCACCCATCATCCAGCTGGCGCAGAGCGTTCGCGCCCTCGATCCGCACAAGCCCGATCTACAGGCGCTGGAAGAAATTCGTCGATCCAGCAGCAGCGACGAGGAAGTGCAAATGCTCGCCGAATCGATTGAAGGATTTGCCAGGCGCAACGAATCTTTCGTGGAGCGCGAGCGAAACTTTACCCGCGACGCCAGTCACGAACTGCGTACTCCGCTGACTATCATCAAGATCGCCACCGACGTGCTGTTGAGCGAGACCGAGCCTTCGCCACTGGCCGAAAGAACCTTGTATCGGATCAAGCGCGCGACCCGCGACATGGAAGCGCTGATCGAGGCGTTTCTGATTCTGGCGCGAGAGACTGACGTCGGCCTGCCCAGCGAAATATTTCTGGTCAACGAGCTGGTCATCGGCGAAGTTGAGCGCGCGGCTGATCTGGTCAGTGGCAAACCAATAGAGGTGAAGCTCGTTGCCGGGGCAACGCTGAATCTGGATGGACCCGCGCGCGTGTTCGTGGTGATGCTGTCCAATCTGCTACGCAATGCTGCGCAATACACCGACAAGGGCGAAATCGTGGTCAGCATCGGCGAAGACTACGTGCAGGTAGAGGACACGGGTTGCGGCATGTCGTCGGAAGACGCAGCGCACGCCTTCGATCTGTTCTACCGTGGCCAACAATCCGGGCGCGGCGGCCACGGTGTCGGACTGACCATCGTCAAGCGACTTTCCGACCGATTCGGCTGGCCGGTCAGCATCGATAGTGAGCTCGGCCGCGGTACGCGCGCGCGTATCCAACTTCCCAAGGCAACAATCGCGTTCAGCCCGTAGCACCGGGCACTGTCCGCAGTCGGCCACACTTTTCCAACGCGCAAGCCGGCCGCATTCCGTCCAACGACCTGTTGCAGACGGGACGCCTTCCGCAGCGACATCGATGGGCAATCGTCGTAGCTGCCCGCATAAAGAAAAAGCCCGGCACAAGGCCGGGCTTTTTCACTCAAGCGCCGCGGACCAAGCCGCGGCACAAGTTCTTACTGCTGCTTCACCAGCTCGGTGCGGCGATTGCGCGCACGGCCGTCGGCATTGTCATTGCTGTCGATCGGTTGGGCTTCGCCGTATCCGTTCGGGCCAGCCAAGCGCGAAGCATCAATGCCCTTGCCGGTGAGAAAATCGTACACGGCTTTTGCACGACGCTCGGACAAGCCTTGATTGTAGGCATCGGTACCGATCGCGTCAGTGTGGCCGGCTACTTCTACCTTCATTGCCGGGTAACGATTGAGCACGTCAACCGCCTGGTCAAGAATGGCGACCGATTCTGCAGTCAGGTCTGACTTGTCAAACTCGAAGTTGACGCCGCGCAGATCAATGACCACAGCCTGTGGGCAGCCGTCTGGACCAACCACTTCGCCGGGCTTGGAGTCCGGGCACTTGTCGTCAGCATCCAGCACACCGTCGTTGTCGCCATCGCCCGAAGCCGGGGGCGGCGTCTCGGCGGGAGCATCGGCCACTGGCTCGGCAGGAACGTCAGCCGGGTCGACTGCAGTCGGCTCGGAAGACGACGAACCACCACCACCAAACATCAACGCGGCGGTCAGAAACACGTCGCCGTATTCGCTTTTGTCTGGAATGCTGTGATTGTCGTAATCGGCACGGTAGCTCAGTTCGGTACGGATTTGCATGTCGTCGCCACAGTCGTGCTGCAGGCCGACACCGACCTGGGCGATCGGATCCCAGCCATCGATCGTGCCACCAAGCAGCTGGTCGTCGGCGCGGTTGTAACTCATGCCGAGGCCGGCCATGACGTACGGGCGCCAGCTCGAATCAGTGAAGAAATGACGCAGCGAAGCGGTGACTGCCAGTGAACGGGTGTCACCGACGTAGATGGAATCGTCGTCAAAGTCGCGCAAAATGTAATCGAAGCCAAATTCCAGCGAGCTGCGCGGCGCGATCAGACGTCCAAAGCCCAAGCCAATCACTTCGGTCGCATCGTGGTCGACAAAACGATCATCGTCGGTAGAGACCACACCGAGCGACGGCGCAATGTACCAATTGGTCGGGTAATCCTGAGCCTGCACGGTCGCAGCACCCAGTGTAAGGGCAATCAAAACAGCTAAATTTTTAGGGGTCATCGGGGTCACCTTTTGATTTTTGTTTAAGACACGCAGGGCAGCAAAACGACGCTGCCGAGCATAATTGTAGGCCAAGCACGCTCCAGATCTGTTCAATTGTTAAAAATTCAAGGCTCTGGACGGCCCGGAATTGTTGGTTCATTCAGGATTTCAAGCAGCAAACAGGTCCATCCACAGGTGAATCGGCATGGCCTCCATGCGCGCCGCGTCGGAACAAATGTCAATGATCTGGGTTGCGCGTTTGGCACCAAACTGCGCGTTGATCGCCGCCTCGAATTTCTGCACCAGCACCGGAATGCCTTCGCCGCGACGGTTGCGGTGTCCGATTGGATAATCAATCGAAACTTTGTCGGTACTGGATCCATCCTTGAAGAACACCTGCACCGAATTGCCGATGTAGCGCTTCTCGGGATCGAAATAGTCTTTGGTGAACTGCGCATTCTCTGTGACCGTCATTTTTTCGCGCAGCGCGTCGATACGCGGGTCAGCAGCGACGGCGTCGTTGTAATGTTCGGCGGTCAGATTGCCGAAGATCAGCGGTATTGCCACCATGTACTGCAGGCAATGGTCGCGATCTGCATAGTTGGCAAGCGGCCCGGTCTTATCGATGATGCGCACACCGGCTTCCTGCGTCTCGATGTCAATGCGTTCGATCTGATCGAGCTTGCCAGCAATCTGCGGGTGCAGCTGCATCGCGCATTCCACCGCAGTCTGCGCGTGGAATTCCGCCGGGAAGCTGATTTTCAGCAGCACGTTTTCCATCACATAGCTGCCAAACGCGCGCTCAAACTGGAAGCTCTTGCCCTTGAATGCGACGTCGTAGAAGCCCCAGGTCTTGGCGCTCAACGCCGAGGGATAACCCACTACGCCTTTGTTCACCGCGTTCAACGCATGAATGACTGCGCGACGGCAGGCATCGCCAGCGGCCCAACTCTTGCGCGGACCTGTGTTCGGCGCATGCCGGTACGTGCGCAGCGCGCCGTTGTCGATCCAGCTGTGTGAGACCGCGGTGATAATCTCGTCTTTGCTGGCGCCGAGCATACGTGCCGCCACCGCAGTGGAGGCAAGGCGCACCAGGATCACGTGGTCCAGACCGACTCGATTGAAGCTGTTCTGCAGCGCGTAGCAGCCCTGGATTTCATGCGCCTTGATGGCAAAACCCAGGATGTCGCGCACCGTAAGCACTTTGCCACCTTCGCGCGCGGCTTTGCGTGAAAGGTAATCGCCGACCGCAAGAATGGCGCCGAGATTGTCCGAGGGATGGCCCCATTCTGCTGCGAGCCAGGTATCGTTGAAATCCAGCCAGCGCACCTGAGTACCGATCGCAAACGCGGCCTGCACCGGGTCGAGCTCATGCGAGGTACCGGGTATTTTTACGCCACCACGCATGTCAGCGCCCGGCACCACCGGCCCAAGATGTTTGACGCACTCCGGAAAGCGCATTGCCAGCATCGAGCACGCGAGGGAGTCCATCAGCATGTAGCGTGCTGTCGCGTACGCCTCGGCCGAACCAATGTGATAGTCGGTCACGTAGTTGGCGATATCGACCATCGGCTGGTCGGGATCCGGGCGCTTGGCGGAACGGACATCGAAGTGCGACATGAAAGCCTCGGTGGGTGTGAAAAAGGGTCGGTATTGTGCCAGATCACCTCTACAGGTTGGTGGTGAGCGCAACGAACCCCGGCAGTACCTCGGGCCTGCGATCGAGGTAGCTGCCCTCCCCCGATCACCTACAATTGCGCAGCGCGCCCTGCAGACATCAGCCGGGGGTCACTTCGCAACCGCTCTGTCAAAAAGTCCATTACCGCCTTGATGCGGCCAACATGCCGCAGGTCTGGATGCGTGAGCAACCAAAGACCCGAATCAAAACGCGAGTCCAGTTCAAACAAGCGTAACAACTTGGGCGAAAACTGGTCGCCCGGCAACAGACAGACACCGATCCCCGCTTCTGCTAATGCGGCCATCGTCACCAGGTCTCCGGCCTTGGCGCGAATGCACGCGTCGGGCACCAATTCGCGCAGCCATGCGAAGGCAGGCAGCCGTTGGAACGCTTCATCAGCGCCAATAAGATCGTGTTGGGCCAGCTGATCCGCGGCATCTGGGCGCCCACGCGCATCGACGTAGGCGGCGCTTGCGTACGCCCACCAACGAATCCGCGTGAGCTCGCGCCCGACCAACCAGTCGGGCGGCGAAGGTGTGGCGCGCAGCGCAATGTCGGCTTCGCGCCGCGCCAGATCGAAATCATCATCCGATGCCGCGATCTCGATGCGAATACCCGGGTACTGCCGATACAGCTCGGGTAGCCAGGGCGCCAAAAATTCGTGCGCCAGATTGGCCGGCGTGGTCAGCCGAACATCGCCGACCATGGCCAAATCGCGACCAGCTACACGGCGTTCAATTGCCAGCACACTGGCTTCGACCGACTCTGCCTCGGAACGAATCGACGCGCCCTCTGCGGTCAGCGCATAGCCATTGGGCAAGCGTTCAAACAGTCGCACGCCCAAGGTCTCTTCGAAGGTATTGAGTCGACGAAACACGGTGGAATGATTGACCGCCAAGTGGCGCGAAGCCGCGGCCAGACTGCCACCACGCGCGATCGCCAGAAACACCTGCAGATCGTTCCAGTCAAACATTGCGCGCCCTGCCTCGGTCGAAAAGTCCGGCGTCATTGTAAGCCGATGTGCAGTAACGAATCTGCGGCTCGAGCGCTCAGTTTGAAAACCCAGGCACGACAACGGTTCCGCAACGCAAAAATTCAACCATTTTAGAGCTGCGTATGCGCGGAGGATGCCCACTCAGCAGCGCGACTGCACGCGTCCAACCATGGGCGACACCATCGATGCCAATGGCGCTTCACCCACTTGGCAAATTGCATGCTTGCACGCGCGCAATGCGCACGCGGCGGATGGACACATCAGAACGGCAACGCCAGCATGTTGTTGGCGAACCATCGTCAGAGTACCCATCGCCGAATTGTTGAGCAACAAAGACGGAGCCTGCGTTGACCGCTGCATTGCCTACGCTATTTCTCTCGCATGGCGCGCCGACCATAGCGCTGCAGGACACGCCAACCACGCGTGCATGGCGGCTGCTTGGGCAACAATTTCCGGCACCACTCGCGGTGCTGGTGATTTCGGCGCATCACCACGCGCGCGCGCCAACACTGACCGGCGCAGCGCTGCCGGCGACAATCCACGATTTCGGTGGCTTTCCCGATGCACTCTACCAACTGCGCTACGCCGCGAACGGCGCGCCCGAACTTGCCAACCGCATCGGCAACACGCTGCGGCTTGCTGGATTCGCCGACGCGGCGGTTGATCCGGCACGCGGCATTGATCACGGTGTGTGGGTGCCGCTGCGGCACATGTATCCGGACGCACAGCTGCCCGTGCTGTCGCTTTCGGTCAGCCCCTGTGAGGATGCGCGCTGGCATTATCAGCTCGGCAGGGCACTTGCGGGCCTGCGCGAATCGGGGGTAATGGTGATCGGTTCGGGCGGCCTGACGCACAATCTTGGCGCGCTCGACTGGCATGCGCACGAGAATCGCACAGCGCCTTGGGCAAAGGCGTTTGCCGAGTGGTTCGTAGCGAGGCTGCAGCAGCTTGATCTGGATGCTCTGTTCGAATGGCGCCAGGCGGCTCCCGAGGCGCCGCGCAACCATCCCACGCACGAGCACCTGTTGCCGATTTTTGTGGCAATGGGCGCAGCCCGCGCCGGATTCACCACACAGGTGATCGAACCGCGATTTGAACTAGGGTCACTGGCCTTGCACGCACTGCGCTTTGATTAGAGCGGAGCTTGCCGCGCTGCTGATGCCGGTGCAATGGTAGAGCGAGCCCCGGTTTGCATGATCGGCCGATTTAAAGCTACGGACATGCTTCCGGCAACATCGGCGCAGTGGGGCATTGACCAGTTGGCTGGAACGAAGACGCGCGTTCCGGCGAAACGATGAGTTACTTTACCCGGACAGCGGAAAGGCGCATCCTGCAGTTGGACATCAAGGGAGCGTGTATGACCCTGCACCATGGCGAAGTCTTGCACGGGCAAGTTTTGCATTCGAATGCTTCGCGGCTTGGCGCCCTGTTTGCCGGCGTTCAAGTCACCAGTGGTGGCTGCTGCGAATGCGAATTGGCGCCTGGGCGAGTATGAATCAGGTCAATGCAGATCGTTCCGATGTTGCGGTTGCTGATTCAAACGCGATCGCTTCCGAGTCGGAGCAACCATCCTGGAACGTGGCCTGGCACCAGGGGTTGAGATTTCGCGTGTTTCTCGCTGCGCTGCTGTTCACTGGCTGGATCGCGGCCGGCATCATTATCGTGATGAATCGCGAGGCGAAGGCGCATTTGCAGCAGCAGAGCGATCGACTCGTCGAGCAGATCGGTAATACGGTTGTGACTGGTCTGAATGCCCAGTTGGATGAGGTGGCCGCACT
>JANMSL010000279.1:0-2033 GCA_031389245.1 Lysobacterales bacterium
GCGGCCGATGTATACAGCCAGTTTAACGACCCGCCTGGGGACGCTGGTTTTTCCAAGACCATTATCCCTATGAGGTTAGCTACTTATGGCGATGAACAATTAGTCTCGAGATCGCAAGCAAAACGACTTATCGCAAGATTCGATCGCTTCAAGATCGTTATCTTGGATTTCGATCGAGTACAGGAGATCGGGCAAGCATTCGCCGACGAACTATTCCGCGTTTATGCAAACGCGCATCCTGAAGTTGAGATGGTGCCAGGAAACATGACCGAACAAGTCGAGCGAATGTGGCTGCGTTCGGTTTCGCCGAGGCTCGGCGACGCGGGCAGTGTGGCCTAGCTCATACGCTATCCAAGCCGCAACTCTTCCCCGCAAACTTATTTTCCACCCGCCATCTCCCCATCCCCACACACCGAATCCAACCGCAATGCCGCGTCGGCGCGTAGGCTCAAGGATTGGTAGCGGGATGCCAATGCTGCGTCCAGCTCGGGATCAAGCTGATAGCTGGCGGGGGTTTGCGCGTAATCGGCGCAAAGTGTGGTGAGAAGGCGCTGGCGCAATGCGCGGCGCAGGGCGGGCGCGTAGGCGCTGGGATTGAGTGCTTCGTCCCAGTAGGCGTTGACGTGGTCGGCCCAGTCGAACGGTCGTTGCATCTGCCACCGGCCGTGGTGCCAGCGCAGAATTGCGGGCTTGCCGGCGGTGACTTCATCTTCAAAGAGACTGCGATAGAAGC
The DNA here is from genome assembly GCA_031389245.1 of Lysobacterales bacterium. Lineage (GTDB taxonomy): Bacteria > Pseudomonadota > Gammaproteobacteria > Xanthomonadales > Ahniellaceae > 0-14-3-00-62-12. The sequence continues at coordinate 734 of JANMSL010000279.1, forward strand.
GATAGCCTTCGTAGTTGGCGACCAGGTCGGAATTGGAATAGGTACCGGTGGTTACGCCGCCGAAAATTCCGTCTTCGATGCGTGCGGCGATGTCGGCCGCGCGTTGTTCATCGCCGCTGCGACGCCAACGCTGCCAGAACTTGCGGCCCTGCGAGAAGAAGTGGCCGATCTTGTCGGAACCGATCAATGAATCGCCGACGAGAAAGGTTGGGCCGATGCCGAAAAACGCCGACACCCGAGTGGCGTGCAGAGGCAGCCCGCGATAGATCGAGCGGCGCCGTGGCGTCGGCAATTTTTCCACCTCGGACGAGTTCATTGCCCAGCGTTCGAGGTGATCCACCCAGTGATAGCCGCCGAGCCGGTGGAACACCGCCATCACCATGCGCTGGTCGTCGCGCGCGCCTTGCATACTGGCGGCGATTTCGGTGATCGCGGCGTTGACTTCGCGGTTGAGCACCGGCATTGAGTCACGAAGTGGCGTCAGCCGGTGCGAGTACTGGTCAGTCTCATACGCCGCGCCGTTGCTGGCGAGCCCAGTCAACAAAGCCGCCAGCAGACAAACGCCGCGACCGCGCATGGTCAGTCGGAGTTACCGAAGCGCCAGGTGCCGTTGACCAGCGTTGTACGGCGCGAGCCACCGCCGAATTCGGCGGTGAAATCCAGGTGCTGGTTGACCTCGTAGCGCGCGCCGATGATCTCGTTCCAGGCATCGTCTTCTTGCAGGCGCACGGAAAAAGGGATCGGTGGCAGCGCGGGTATCAACTGGATCACGCCGGTATGGTTTTCCTCGACCGAAATGTATTGCCCGCCGATCCACGCCGACCAGGCCCCACGGATCAAGCCCAAGCGCGGCTGCCAACTCTGCGAGCGCACGTTGCTGTCAAAATCGCCATCAAGATTGCTGCGCGTCCAGGTACCAGTAAGCGAGGTGAACCAGCGGTCGCTGCCGTAGACCAGGGTGAGGCCGGCGCCGTAGACGTTGCCGTCATAGCGCACCGGCACCACGCCCAATGGCGGCAGGCCGAGCGCAGCGGCGGGCACCGCGGTGAGATCTACATCAGTCCGCGCGTCGACCTGACCATACAGCGCGAACACATTCAGAAAGGGCAGCAGCCACGCATCAAACTTCAGATCACGATGTTCGATCTCGTTTTCGACGCGGACCAGATCCGGTGGAATGGCGGGTACGCCGGGCAGGTTGAATTGCAGTGACTGCAGCCGGTAATCCTGATCCATGTCGAAAAAATCCACGCCCAGTCCAAACGGCAGCGGCAGGTCGTGGCCCGCGGCCATCGACTTG
>JANMSL010000280.1:0-4311 GCA_031389245.1 Lysobacterales bacterium
TTTCAATCACGCCGGCGCTGATCCGGATCTCGATCGGCGTGGAGAATCCGGACGATCTGATCGCCGATCTCGAGCAGGCGTTGGCGGCCGTCGCATCGTGACGCCGATTGCAAAGGCGCTCTTCTGGCCGGTCTGCTCGAACTCGTGCCCTGGCTGGAGCAGTGGCACAACGACGTCGATCCCGTTTATGGCGAGCGTATGCGCCACTACTACAAGGCCTTCGTCACCGAAGAAGCCCGTGCGCAAGGCCTCACGCTGGCTGACCTGAAGGCTTGGAAACCCGCTGCGACTGCGACAACGCGTGGACGACGAAAGGCCGCAGCGTGAAGACATCCCCCTTTCGGACAGACGGATTTAGCGCGTTTAATTTATCACCGTGATAAACTCTGTACCGAACTTGCGGTTGCTTGCGCTGAACCAACTTGACAAACCTGCGAAAGGCAGGTCGCGCAAGATTGCCGGCCCGGTGCTCGATCTCAACGCGCTGCAAACCGTTATCACATCGGGGCAGCTCAGCGCCGAGGGCGTTTGGCCGGCCACCAGGCGCAGCAGGAACAGCTTGGAGGATTACCAATGGAGTTACGCAGACGTCTTGAAAATTTTCAGCTGTCTACTGGCTGGGGATTACCAGAACTCTGAGTGGAGTGACATTGATGGTGACCGCATGGTGCCCTGCGACGTGTACACGATTTGCTACGACGAGTCTCGCCGCCAGCGCAACCCGCGCGGAATTGAGGTTTACCTGAAATTTTCAATCGACGACCAAGGCACGCTGACATTGGTGCTCGTGCAGTCGCATTTTTGATGAGCAAGCCGGAGGCTCCCATGTCTACTGTCGCCAAGCAATCCGTCGCGTCCACGCCGCGGGTGTGCCCCTCGTGCCGCACCGGCCATCTGCAGATTGGTCAACGCGAGCGTGTGTTTCACCCCCATGGCCAAACTTTGGTCGTCCCGCTGTTGACTTCGGTTTGCGACCATTGCGGTGCAGAGGTGACTGGCGCCGCCCAACACAGCGAGAACTTGCGCCGACTGGCAGCGCGCAAGGACCAATATGGCGGCCTGCTTATGGGCGAAGAGATCCTGGCGCTGCGCCGCCGCTTTGGGTTGACGCAGCAAGCTGCCTCGCGCATTTTTGGCAAGGGCAAGATCGCGTTCTCTCGCTACGAGAGCGAAACGACCTACCCTGACGAGAGCACGACCCGCCTGCTCAGCATGGCAATCGCGAAGCCGGACACGTTGAAATGGCTGGCTGACCAAGCCGGCATCGAGATCCCGCTGTGGGATGAACGTTGTGAGGACGAACAGCGGGTGAAGGTTCGCTCACTAACGAAGGTTTATGACGCTGCGCAGACCACCAAAAAGCATCGGGAACGCTTCATCGCATCAGGTAGCTCTACGACTCTGGTCGCGAGCTTTTCCAAATTCTGGACGGCGCAAGTTGTTATTCGCCATACGCTGACGCTGCCCGAAATCAGCAATGAAGCCAGCAATGAAAGTCAGATGTCGCAGCAGGCAGATGCATCATGAAGCCGAGCCCCATTCAGCTGTTGCGGCTGACATTCAACCGCGTACATGTGGAGTTCGACAAGGAGCACGCTCCGGCTGAACCACCCAACCCGATGACGACGGTGTTCGCTTTCAAAGGCGTCAGCATCACGACTGAAATCGGTTTGGCTGAAATCGACATGGCACACGAGTGGGGGCCGATGTACCTTGTCTCGCTGCGGCTGCTGATCGACAACCAGGCTTTGGCCGCGGAGCCGGACCGTAAGTTCTCACCGTATCGCATCGATATTGAGGCCGCTGGCGTCATCCTTCTCCGCAAAGGTGCAGAGAACCTTGGCTCCCCGCATGGCCTGGTTTCGGTGAATGGTGCCGCTCTGCTTTGGTCAGCCATTCGGGAACAACTGCTCACCCTCACATCACGGATGCCCGCCGGTCCCGTGATGCTGCCGACCGTGCACTTCCACGACCTGAAGCAGCCTACAGTCGATTCAGTGGTGACTGCCGCACTTCCAACTGGAGCTGTCACCAAGAAGTCGGTCAGGGCCAAGGTCGTAGCCAAGAAAAGGGCTCAACCATGACCCACGCTCAAGCCGCTCAAGGAACCTGACGGGTTATGCATGTTTGATCGCCACCAGCCATTCAACGACCTGCCCGCCCTGCCCCCCGCCGGTGAGATTGAAACAGCGGCGGTGCTCAAGAAAGCCATCTCCGCCAGCCGAGCCATGGCAGAGCTCAAGGGCATGGCCGAACGCATGCCCAACCAGGCCATGCTGATTGACAGCCTGGTGCTGCAGGAAGCCCGGGCGTCGTCGGAGATTGAGAACATCCTGACCACCAACGATGAGGTCTACAAGGCTGCGTCTGATGAAGCGCTGCCAGCCAGTGCCGAAGCCAAGGAGGTGTTGCGTTATCGCCAGGCGCTGAACCATGGCTTTCGCCAGATCAAAACGAGGCCGCTTGCAACCGGCATGTTTGTTGAGATTGCGCAGCTCATCAAGGAGGCGCAGTTTGATATCCGCAGCATGCCCGGCACGCGCATTGCCAACGGCAAGGGTGAAACGATTTACACCCCACCCGAAGGCGAAACTGTGATTCGGGACCAGCTGCGTGAGCTTGAAAATTTCATGCACGCTGACGACGACTTGGACCTGCTGGTCAAGATGGCGCTGGTGCACTATCAGTTTGAGGCGATTCACCCGTTTCCGGACGGCAATGGCCGCACCGGGCGTATTTTGAACATCCTGTACCTTGTGGACCGGGGCTTGCTCAACCTGCCTGTGCTGTACCTGTCGCGCTACATCATTGACCACAAGGCCGCGTATTACGAGGGGCTGCGCCGCGTGACCGAAGAAGCTGCGTGGCATGACTGGGTGCTTTACATGCTGGATGCGGTGGAGCAAACGTCGATCCGCACCCATCGGCAGATCACGGACATCCTGGCGTTGATGGAGTCCGTACGCGAGCGGGTGCAGCGCGAGGCCCCCGGCATTTACAGCAAGGACCTGATCGAGCAGATTTTCAAGCAACCGTATTGCAAGATTCAGTTTCTTGAGCGGGCCGGCATGGGCACGCGACAGACTTGCTCCAAGTACCTGCGCGAACTGGAGAGCCTGGGTGTTTTGACCAGCCAGAAGATCGGGCGTGAGGTCTATTTCATCAACAGCGCGCTGTTCACACTGCTGACGCGGTGACCTGAAATTGACGACTCGAAAACCAGCAAAGCCACGACATGTTAATTTTTACGCTTTTTTTTAACATATCGTCCGAATACGTACAAACAGCCAACATGTCGCGCCAGATGCTTGCCTGATGCGTCGCAAGCCAGAGGGAGATAAACAACCATGACACTACTAAGAGACCTGATTCACATCCCGGAGCGTGTGCACCAGGGTGACTTCGTGCTCAAGCTGTCCGAGGGCGTAACCCACGCCGAAGCGACCCTGCGCGATTATGTGGTGACGCCGCAGCTCGTGGACTGCTTTGACAACGCGCTGGGTTTCATCAAGCAATCGGTGGAATCGGAGGCAGCAAGGCGGCCTACCTGCATGGCAGTTTTGGCTCGGGCAAGTCGAAACGGTGTGGATCGAGCCAGCGAAAGAAGGTGGCATGTGCAAAATCGGAGAGCAATACACAATTGTCTAATCGAGAGATTCAGAAATACATAAATGAATAGCTGTCAGCGATTCGAAGCAACCGGATGAAACGGGATTTCGACTGGAGCCTGATCCGTTCCTTTCTCGCTGCGCTGGAGTCCGGCAGCCTGTTGGGTGCCGCGCGCGCACTCCAATCGAGCCAACCGACGATCGGGCGGCACATCGCCGAACTGGAGTCGCAACTCGGCGTGGTGTTGTTCGAGCGCACCGGACGCGGCCTGCTGGCGTCGGAGATCGCGTTGCGGCTGGCCGATTCGGCACGCACGATGGAAACCGGAGCGCTGCAACTGGCGCGCAACGTGGCGGTGGCGCAAGCCGGCGTTTCGGGAACGATTCGACTCACTGCCAGTCAGCCGATGGCCTGCGTGCTGCTGCCGCCGGTGCTGGCCCGGATGCGCCTGGCGTTGCCGGAGGTGCAGGTGGAACTGGTCGTGAGCAACGAAGTCAGCAACTTGTTGCGCCGCGAGGCCGACATCGCGCTGCGCATGGTGCAGCCGGATCAGGCGACGCTGATTGCCAAACGGATCGGCAAGGTCACGCTGGGAGCCTACGCGCACCGCGACTATCTGCGCCGCCGGGGCACGCCCCGGCAGCCGGCAGAGTTGCTAGAACATGAATTGGTCGGCCAGGATCACGGAGACGACATATTGCA
>JANMSL010000298.1:0-7983 GCA_031389245.1 Lysobacterales bacterium
GCATACCAGTGACTGTCAACGGGCACCTGCCACTGTGCGCGCAGGCGCTGCTCGATGCGCTGATTGGTGGCGATGGCGCCGCTATCGCCATCGCGCAGTGCGCACAGCACCTGCTGCGATGCCAACAACGTCAGCGCTTGCAATGCGCGTTCACTGGCCCATTGCTCACGCGCGGATATGCCCGCACTTGGCTGCGCGCCAGCGCTTGGAATGCGGCGTAAATCAAGCATCGCCAGATGATCTGCCCAGCGCGATGCCTGCGTTGCCAGCGCCAATCGATCGCGGGTTTGCACCTGGCGCGCTGCAGTGCCAGCGGCAGCGATCGCAGCATGCAGCGCCGCACGGTCGCCGACACGCACGGCATCGTTGATCGCAACCAGATGCTGCGCGGCGCGGAAACTGTGGCGCAGGCGCACAACGTGTTGTGGATGTGTACGCTCCAGCACGTGCACCAGGTCCTGCAGCACCGATCCCGCGGCAACCGATGTGAGCTGATCCGCATCACCGACCAGGATCAGACACGCCTCCGGCCGCAGCGCATCAAGCAACGCCTGCAACATGGCCAGATCGACCATCGACGCTTCGTCGACCACGACAACATCGGCCGCAATCGGGTCATCGCGATGGCGGGCATAGGTGTTGCGCTGCGGACTGAATCCGAGCAGACGATGCAGCGTCTGCGCTTCATGATCGGGGATTGCATCCAGCGCCGGGCGCCAATGTGCGGGCAAGCGATTGTTGAGCTGCTGTTTGCCCTGGCGCAGCGACTGCAGCAGCCGTTGCGCCGCTTTGCCAGTGGGCGCAGCCAACGCAATGGACAACGGCACGTATTGCCTGACCTGCAGCATCAGCAGCATCTTCAGCACCGTGCTGGTCTTGCCGGTGCCGGGACCGCCGGTAAGCAAGAACAATCGCTTCCCGATCACCGCCGCAACCGCGGCACGCTGTGCCTGCACGCGTTCCGAGTTTTCGCCGCCGAACAGCTGATCCATATCTGCCGCAAGCGCTGATTCTGCAACTGAAGCGGCAATGCGCAAACGCGCACGTACCTGGGTCGCGATGGCGCCTTCCAGTGCGTAGTTGCGCCACAGAAAGAAGCGCGCTTCGGCATCGATGACAAACGCTGTGCGCACACTGCCATCGCCGACCAGTTTCGATGCACGCAACTGCTCAACTTCGGCACCATCCAGCGCCAACGGACCGGCAGCGTTCGTAGAATTTACGCGCAACATCAGCGCGGTATCACCCAGGCTTTCGACATAGCTCGCCCAGGCGGCGGTTGCGGCCAGCACTGAATCGCCACCATGCGCCAGCACCCAGCGCGCGAGCGCACGATCGATCGATCGCCAAGGTGTGTCGGCCGATTCGATGGCTGCGCGCTGGAAGCGATAGTTGCTCACTGCGCACGCTCCGCAATCGACAAGGCGCGTTGCAGATCTTCGATCAGCGCATCATCGAAGCGATGCCGCCACACGCCTGCGCCAACGGCCAGTCCCGCGCCGCGCACAAACAGATAGATCGCGTCACCAAGATGCTGCGCGCGCTGATAGTTGGGAATGCGCATGGCCAGCATGCGGTCCAGTGCCAGCGTGTAGATCAACGCCTGGAACCGGTAATGGTGCGCGTCCATCGCCTGCTCCAGGGCGTCCGGTAAATAGTCTTCGAGCAAGGTGCCAAGCGCATTGCCCTTGTAGTCGAGCAGATGGAAGCGCCCGCCGTGTTCAAGCACCAGGTCGATCTTGCCGGTGACCAGCCCATTGAGGCTGGACTGACCGAGTTGATCCGGAATCAATGTCGCGGCGCCATGCAGCTTGCAGATGTCGCGCAGCGTTTCCAACGGCAGTCGATCGACCGCGAAATGGAATTCCATTTCAGCGCACTGCGCCGCTGGCGAAAGGTCAACCAGACGCAACCCGGCACCGAGATCAGCGGCAAGCGCCGCATCGATACGCGCTGCCCAGAGCGCCACCAGGTATTCGCCGCCGGCCTGGCGCAGGCGCACGTCATGTGCCTGGAATGCGCGCAGCAACAACGGCAACTGCGCCTGCACCGGCGTGCCCGGCACGCGATGTTCAAACACGGCGTGCAGTGCGTTGCCCAGCTCCGCACCGCGCAATGCATCGAGCGCGAGCAATTCCGGATGCGGCTCGGGCGCGTCCGAGACTGGCATCGCATCGCTCGACTCAACAGCATCGATGGCCTGCACATCGAGCAACGCATCTGCATCGATCAATGTCTCGTCGACTGCATCCGCCTCCTCCACTGCGGCTGCGTTCTCCACGCCGGAACCAGCTGGCAACGAGGCGCGCTGCGCGTGACGCACCAGGGTCGAGAAGCTGTGCACGCTGCGCATCGGACGCGGCTCTGGCTCAGCCTGGACGATGCACGCAACCTGCGCTGGAACAGGCGCGAGGTAGCGCGCGCGCTGCGCCGGCCATTGCCCATGCCAAGCCACACCGGACAGCGAGCGCAGGCCTTGCGGGTCGCGCTGCTGTGATTCCAGCAACCGTTCGATCAGTGCATCCAGTGCCGAGCGATCGGGATCGCCGAGCGGCGTGCTGGTTCGGCCGTCCTTGCGCCGCGATGGCGGCAGTACGTACACATGGCAGCCATACTCGGCGCGTGTCAGCGCGACGTAGAGCACACGAAAACGCTCGTCCTGATCGTCGGCCGCGGCCTGCTGCAAGCGCGCCACGCGCAGGCCGGTTCCGAAATCGACGACACGCTCACCGCTGTCCGCATCCACTACCAGCGGATACGGTGTACGTGCGCGGCCCTGGTGCGCCCACATCAGCGGCAGAAATACCATGCCAAACTCCATGCCCTTGCTGGCATGCAAAGTCATCAGCCGCACGCGCGCGGCGTCCGATTCGACGCGCAGCTGATGGTCGTTGCTGTCCTCGGTACCCATCTGCGGATTGCGCCGCTGCGCATCCAGCCAGGCGAGCAGCTGCGACGGACCGTGCAGCGACTCGCTCTGCGTCTGCAGCAGCTCGCCGAGATGGCGTAGATCGGTAATCGTGCGCTCATAGTCGACTCGGGCACGCAATCGCGGCGCGGTGCGCTCGATCAGCCGTTGCACCACCGCGAGAACACCCTGTCGTTGCCAAACCTGCAGCAATGCATGCAACCACTGCAGTTCCGCTTGCCAGCGCCCTGGGTCGGAGCCAAGCGCACGCAGCGCTGCGATGTCGTAGCCAAGCAGTATCGTGCTCAAAGCGGCACGCACCGCGCCGGCCTCATCGCAGTGTGCGATCGCATACAACACGACCTGCAGTTCGCGCGCCCATTCGGTTGCGAATACTGCTTGTTGCCCGGCACCGGCGCAGGGCACGCCGACATCCGCGAGCATGCCACGCAGCGCGGCAACCTGCCGATTGCTCGGCAACAGAACTGCAAGGTCGCCGGGTCGCAGCGGTGTCGTTCCGATGAGGTGCTTGCCTGATTGCAGCATGTCGGCGATTTGCCAGGCGCAGGCCTGTAGAGCTTCGCGCTCGCGCTCACTTTTGGTGATCGGCGGGTTGTCGCGGAAGTAGAATTGCAGAGGCCGCGCGACCAGTTCGCCCGCAAAGGAATAGGGTTGGTCATCGCGCCGCGCGCTGGCATGCACGGGTACATAGTCGATAGCCGGCGGCGCATCACGGCGACCCAAGCCGGGCGTGGCCAGCTCATAGAACGCATTGAGCCCGGCAACGTAGGCGCGAGACGAGCGCCGATTGACGTCCAGGCTCAGACGTTGCCCGGCATCGCGCGCTGCTCGTTGATAGGTGTGGGTGTCGCCGCCGCGGAAGGCGTAGATCGCCTGTTTGGGATCACCGATCATCACCAGGCAACCGCGCGCGGCGCCAGAGGAGTCGCGATAGATTCGATCGAGAATCGCGTACTGTTGAGTGTCGGTATCCTGAAACTCATCGATCAGGGCAACCGGCCAGGCGGCGCAGAGTGCGTCGGCCAACTGGGTCGATTCACCAGTCATCGCCGTGTGCACGCGCTCGATCAACGCGTCGTAGGTAAACAGTCCGCGTTCAATCAGACGCTGTTCGCGCCAGCGCTGCAATTGCGCGCGATAACGCAATACCGCATCAGCACGCACTGCGGCATCGTAATCGGCGAGTGCTGCGGCGGCGCGCGCGGCGAAGTCGACCACTGGATCCTGGCGCAGCTTTTCAATCAGCGCCGGTTTGACGTGACCATCGAGTGTGCGATTGGCCAGCAGGATTTCGGGTTTGAATTCCTGATCGAGATCGGCGTTCTCGATGTAACTGGCCAGTCGACCCAATGCAGAACGATAGGCACTGTTGCTGCGCACGAACTTGTCCGCATCGGCTGCCCATCGGCGCAGCTCAGCAGCGCGTTGCGGTGACATGAACTCGGCCAGCGACGTCAATTCCGGCGCATCGACGCGTATGCTTGGATCGGATACCGTCTTCAACGCTGCGGCCAATTTGCTGAAGTCGTCGAGCCAGCGCCGGTCACCCGGACCAATCGGGTCGGTCGACTGCGCCAGCTGCCGTTTCAAATCGGTCAGTAATTCCTGCTGCAGGTCTTGGGCGGAAACCAGCTCGCCCAGCTCGAAACCGCTGCCCGCCGCCAATGGATACTCGCGCAGTATGCGTACACACAGTCCATGCAAAGTGCCGATCGGTGCCAGGTCCAACTCCGCCTGCGCCAGACGCAAACGCAGCTGATCACGTCGACACACTTGGACATCCTGCTGCCAGCGTTGCAACAGATAGTGCGCATCATCATCGCCGACCGGCGCCGATGAATCGTGCAGGAATGCCTCAGCTGCCTGTTCGCCCCATAGCAGACGCCGACGGATGCGTTCGAGCAACTCCTGCGTGGCTGCGTCGGTGAAAGTGGCAACGACAATCTGCCGCGCCGACAGGTCGCGCTCCAGCAGCAACCGCAGATACAGCACGCTGATCGTCCAGGTCTTGCCGGTGCCGGCACTGGCTTCGATCTGGCAGCGCCGGCCAGCAGCGAGGTCGAGCACGGTCCAGGTCGATGGGGCGAAGAGGTCCGACATCAGGCTTCGGACTCCATGGCTTCCATGCTGATCAGAGCCCGCAGCTCGCCTGCCAGCGCATGCAAGTCACGCAACGCGTCGGCATCGGATTCCAGATCGGCATCACGTGTCAGCCAGCCCGCATAGCCGGGTTCGTAGTCACGTTCGCCGCGACCCTCAAATTCACCGCCGGCCCAGGCTGAGGCGATTTTGTGCGCGATGTCATCGATGTTTCCCTGCGCCGCAATCCAACTGGTTTGGGGGAAATAGCGCAGCGTGTCATGTGCGGCCTGATGCTGGATCTGCAGCAGCCGTTGCACGCGCGCTGAGATATCCGAATGGATGGCGCCCAAGGTTGCAGCGTCACGATGCAGCCAGGCCTCGGCCAGCATTGCGTCGGTGTCGTTGAGTGCGCGCGGCCAGTGGTCAGCGGGCGCTGCACCCTTCGCTGCCGTGCTCGGTTCAGTCAGTGCGTAGACGCGGATGCGCTGATCCACGTCCCTGTATTGCAGGCGAAGCAGTGCCCACTCGATGAACAGTGGAATGCGCTCCTTGAAGGTCAGTTCGTTGTCTTGCTTGCCGACAAAAGCTTGCAGAACCATCAAACCATCCGCGGCTGCGCGCACCAGTTCCAAACGACCGTGTACCTGCCACACACCCAGACTCAGATCGATCGGCACTGGCAAACGCGGTGGCGCGCCCGCCTGCAATGCCGGATCGGCGCGCGCGATACGCAACAGTGAAAGCGCCTGATCGCGTTCGCGCCGATACGCCGCAAGACCGAGGCGACCCGGTGGCAGCAGACCGCCAAGACGCAACCATGCGGGCGCATCCTCGGCAATCTCACCGCCCGATTCAAACGCCTCAAAAAACAGACGTCGACCAATACGATCAATCGCTTCAGTCCTGGCTTGCAACGGCTCACTATCGGATAGTTGCTCGCTCTCCAATGCATCAAGACGCAGCTGCAAAACCTGATTGCACAGCATGCGCGCCGGGTCTTTGTAGAATGCCAGCAAACTGGCGATGCGCACCGGCGCGGGAGGCATCGTCTCAGGCAACACCCCGGGCACTGACGTTGCGGGGTTTGGATTCGCAGACGTCGCGATCATCGCCGCAAACTCGGTGCGGAACGAAAACAGTCGCGCATCGCTGCCATCGAAATAGCGTGGGTCGAACGGTTGAAGCGGGTGGCGCACCAGCCAAGGCCGTGGCTGCCCGGCACCCGCTTGCTGCAACACGATGCCTGCGTTGCGATCGAGAAATTGGATCAGCTCTGCCAGCGGCGCGGCGGGATTGCGTGGTCGTCCATCGCGCACGCCCTCACCGATGAAGCTCAGGTGCAGCGCATCGCGCGCCGCCATCAACGTTTCCAGAAACAGATAGCGATCGTCGTCACGCACATCGCGATCGCCCAGGCGCCGCTGTTGCTGCATCAGGTCCAGGCCCGTGTCGGCGGCCAGGCGCGGATAGTCGCCCTCGTTGAGACCGAGCACCGCGACCACGCGAAACGGTATCGAACGCTGCGGCACCATGCCACAGAATGTGATGCCGCCGCGCAGCAGGCGTTGGCGTTCGGGTGCTGCCAGAAGCGCGGCACGCAGCACGTCACGCACAACCACGAAATCAAGTTGCGGATCGACACCGGCGGCGATTGTTTCGTTTTCGAGTTGCAGCACCATGCGCCGCAAACTTGCGATGGCGTCACGCTCCTGGTCATCGGCGTGGCGCACATCGAACAGTGCGTCGATCAACTGCAGCAAGCGCCGCACCCAGGCTGAAGCCGGCCGCGGCTGACGACTGTCTTGATGCAACGCAGCCAGTTCGAGAAGCAGTCGATCGAGCGCACCGATGGCTTCAACCTGTGCGCCCGCCACGCCGGCAACGGGCCAGATGCCGTCGAAAGCAACGTCCTCTCCGGGCGTCTCGAGCGAGCCAAACACATGCCCCGCAAGCAGTCGGTCCAGCGCCCAGGCGAATGTGTGTTCGGCAATTGCTGGCACGTCGAACTGTTGCCGGAATGTGGCATCCAGACCCCAGGCCACGCGACTGAGTTGCAACCAGCTGAGCAACTGCTGCCTGCCCTCGGCGTCGAGTCCGAGCGCTCGTGCCAGTGCCGGGACCTGCAGCAGATCGATGATCTGCGGCGCCGTCATGCGCGAGCCGGGCACTGCCAGCAGTGACTGGAATGCGACAAATACCGGATGCGTTCGCGCCACTGCGGCATCGGCAATCGCATAGGGCAACGCGGTTTCGCGACTGCCGGCCGCAGCGGACGTACTTGGCCAGCTCGGCGCTCTGGACGCGCCGAATACGGCAGGCAGCAGCGCCAGGTAGCGCTGAATATCCGGCGCCATCACCACGATGTCGCTGGGCTGCAAATCGGGACGTTGCTTCAGCTCCATCAACAGTGCATCGCGCAGCACTTCCAATTCGCGCAGCGGCGTGTGGCAGGCGTGGATGCGCAGACTGCGATCCGTCATCGCCACGGAATGCAGCATGCTGGCTGGCGTCAACAGCGTGGCATCGTGCAGGCGACGCACGCTCTCCTGCACCTGGGCCAGCAATGGCCGCACCGCATCGCCGGTCTGCAGGTCTTCCCAGTGACGTGTATCTACCCGCACTGCGTCCTCGCCTTCGTTCAAGGCCAGAACAAAGTGCTGGCCCATGCGACCCCAGTTGGCGAGCAGCGGATGATCCAGTTGCAACAGTGCCTGCCGCAAATCGCCATCAACCGGCTGCTGTGCCAATGCGCGCAGTTGCGCACGCTCACCACGCAAGCCGCCCCAGTATTCACGGCACGGATCCGGGACATACAGCGCGACTGGCCGTTGATGTGCAATCGCGCGCAGTACGTGCAGCTCGACCGGCGCCAGATGACTCAGGCCGAACACATGCAATGGTTCGGTGGTCGTCGCGTCTTGTTGAATCCGCAACTGCGCAACTAGTTCACTCAGTCGCTCGGCACGATGTGG
>JANMSL010000330.1:0-3494 GCA_031389245.1 Lysobacterales bacterium
GCTGCGCATCGACCTCGGCCAGCAGATCGCGAATGTTCACACCAGGAATCGAACGCGCCGAGCCCTTGATTTCTTCGCTGCCTTCGATTGCGGGGGCGAATGCAATTACCGGACGGTGCACGCGCTCTTTCAGCTTTGATGCGACCAGACCGACCACACCTGCATGCCAGCGCGTATCGAACAGACACAGTGCAGCCGGCAATGCCGACGTATCAGCATGGTGCAGCGCCAGCCACTGCTCAGCCTCGGCCACCATGTCCGCCTGCACTTCGCGTCGCTCGCGGTTGATGGCGTCGAGCTGCATTGCGCATCGGGTCGCCTGCTCAGCATTGTCCGACATCAAACACTGAATGCCGATGCTCATATCGTCGAGCCGGCCCGCCGCATTGATGCGCGGCCCGACCACGAAACCCAGGTCGCTGGCGTCGGTTCTTGCGCAGTCCCGCCCGGCAACGCGCAACAATGCCGCGACGCCCGCGCATGCGAGGCCGGCGTTGATGCGGCGCAGTCCGGCAGCAACCAGTACCCGATTGTTGCGATCCAACGGCACCAGGTCGGCCACTGTTCCCAGCGCAACCAGATCAAGCAATAGGGAAAGATCCGGCACGCTGTGCCGATCCTCCGGGCCATCATCTCGCTCAAACCAGCCCTGATCGCGCAAACGCGAGCGCAACGCCAGCAACAGATAGAACATCACACCGACGCCAGCCAACGCCTTGCTGGGAAACGCATCGTGTTGCAGATTGGGATTGACGATTGCATCGGCAGCGGGCAACTCCGCGCCGGGCAAATGGTGATCGGTGATAATGACCGTGCAGCCCAACGCCTTGGCTGCCGCCACACCGGCAACACAGGCGATGCCATTGTCCACGGTGATCAGCACATCCGGCGCCGGCAACGCCAGCTCCGCCACCAGTGCGGTACTCAGCCCATAGCCATGGACGAAGCGATTGGGAACTCGAAAAGAAACGCGCTCGGCACCGAGCATGCGCAGTCCGCGCAGCGCGACTGCGGTGCCGGTGGCACCATCGGCGTCGAAATCACCGACCACCAGAATTGATTTCTGCGTGCGTATGGCGTCGACAAGAATGTCGCAGGCAGTGTCGAGGCCGCCCAGTGTCGCCGGGGAAGCCAGGTGCGTCAGCCGCAAGTCCATGGCCTCGACATCCGCTATTCCGCGCGCGGCATAGATCCGGCAAAGTACCGGATGCCATCGCGCTTGAGCGAGCAGTGGATGATCGGCTTGAATCACCCGTCTCACGATGCTGCGTAGCTTCACCCGCGTTTGTCCGTCACTGGTCGAGCGATGGGGCCGGTGAGTGGCTTGCGCCAGAACCGCCATCGATGACCTCGACGCAATTGGAAGCGCTCGCCGTCGGCGAAGCCAAATACGATCTCATCGAGATCTGCGGAACGCAGACGTTGTATCAGCGGTTCAAGCCAGTCTGCCTTGAGTGCCGTCGGGGCCACCGTGCGCAGATCAAACACCCCGATTCGCTGCACAGGCGCAAGAGCGTTTAATGCAGCGGGCGTCGGCAAGCACGGAACCGCAGCCTGCCGTGCGAGGCCACGCAAGATCGGATCATCGCTGAAGTATTGACTGCGCGCAGCGCGCACCCGATTCGGCAGACGCCCACCGCCCCAGAACCACAAGCTGTTTACTGGCGCCAATCCGGCCGCCTCGCGTCGCTGGCTGACCGGATGCTGATGCAAAGTCATTTGCACCTCATTGAGCAATCGACGCCAACGCAGCCCCGAATTGCCCGGCGGCAAATGCCGCTCGACATCGTCACCCAAAACATCCTGTGGATGCGAGAAACGCGGCAACTCTGAACCCAGTGGCAGCCTGAGGTACCAACGCTCCGGATGCGGAATCGAGAACTCGAAGCCTTCGTCGCCCAACAGCGGACGCAATATCGCCGCCAGGTCTTCGGCATCCTTTTGGCTCATCGACATTTGGCCCCAGGCCATCATGCGCAGACTGCTCACGTCCGCCTGCAGCCAGCAGGGATCGGCGCGCAACCAGGTGTACATGCCGGCGTCGTCACACTCGCCGTGGCGAGCGACCGCCGCGTGCGCAAACTCCTCCGGCACAACTTCAAAAATCGCATGTGGTGTTGCGTGCGCCGACGCCGGCGCAGCAGCGATGCGATCTGATCGCCCCAACCACTGCCAAATCTCGTGCCCAGGCAGGGCTGCGAGCAAACGGTCCAGGCGCGGCAACAAGAGCACGGCGTTGGTCATGCTGATTCAATCTTGGTCATGATCGGCACCTCGCAACGGGGGGCGCCAGGTCGAGCGCCAAAGTCGGCCACTATTCGTAACGCACACCGACGATCTCGAAACTCTTGGTGCCGCGTGCGGCAACCAGTTCGACGGTGTCGCCTTCGCTTTTCCCGATGAGCACGCGGGCCATCGGCGAATTGACCGAAATCAATCGCTGCTTGATGTCGGCTTCGAGCTCGCCAACAATCTGATAGCTGATTTCCTCGTTGCTGTGCAGTTCGATCAGTTCGACGGTGGCGCCAAACACAATACGCGAACCCGCCGCCAGCTTGGTGACGTCAATCACTTCGGAGAACGACAGAGCACCCTCCAACTGCTGGATGCGTCCTTCGATGAAACCCTGTTGCTCGCGTGCTGCGTGATACTCCGCGTTCTCTTTCAAATCGCCATGCGCGCGGGCTTCGGCAATGGCCGCAATGACACGCGGACGATCCGTGCTCTTCAATCGCTCCAGCTCGGCGCGCAATCGCTCAACACCGCGCTTGGTCAATGGGGCTCTTTTCATGCTTGCAATTCCTTGTGCAGTTCCTGCAGAGAGTTGACCCTTTCGCTGTCCCGATAGTCCAGTGAATGTACCAGCGCACGTGCGCCGGTCAACGTGGTGGAGTAAGTGATGCGATGCTGCAAGGCGCCGCGACGAATGGAAAACGAATCGGCAATCGCCTGTTTGCCTTCGGTGGTGTTGACGATGAACACGATTTCGTCGTTCTTGATCATGTCCAGAATATGTGGGCGGCCGTCGGCGACTTTGTTGACGCGCTCACAGGCCATGCCCTGCAATCGCAGATAGTCGCAGGTGCCCTGTGTTGCCACCAGCGAATAGCCACGTCGGATCAGGTCCATTGCCATGTCGACGCTGCGCGGCTTGTCGACGTCGCGCACGCTGATGAATACCTTGCCCACCCGCGGCGCCTTGATCCCCGCGGCTTCATGTGCACGCGCGAAGGCTTCTCCGAAATTGCGACCAACGCCCATCACCTCCCCGGTCGAGCGCATCTCCGGGCCAAGTATCGGGTCGACGTTCTGGAACTTGGCGAACGGAAATATCGCTTCCTTCACGGAATAATAATGTGGAATCACTTCCTGCATCCGTCCCTGCGCGACCAGCGAACGCCCGGTCATGCAGCGCGCCGCGATTTTTGCCAGTGGCACACCGGTGGCCTTGGACACGAAAGGTACCGTGCGCGAAGCACGTGGATTGACCTCGA
>JANMSL010000288.1:0-12700 GCA_031389245.1 Lysobacterales bacterium
CGCACCAGGGTCTGATCGTCCACAAGACATACCGAGATCATTACTTCACCTCCATCGGAATCCAGACCCGGAGCGAGAAACCGCGCCCCGGTGCGGAATTGACCTGCATGCTGCCGCCGACCTCGCGAACGCGCTCCTGCATGCCATTCAGACCATTGCCGGCGGTTAAGCCTTCCACGCCGACCCCATCATTTCGCGATTCAAAGACGACGTCCCCGCCGTGCTGATCGATGGCAAAGCGCCACCACAGATTGCTGGCGCGCGCATGGCGAATGGTATTGGTCAGGGTTTCTTGCGCGCAGCGCAGCAGCACATGGGCGTGCCTGGCATCGTCAATCTGGAACTGGGCCGGCAAATCCAGGTGGACGGCGGGCGCCGGCAAACCCTCGACCAGTGTGCGCAGCGCAGTCCCCAGATCGATATCTGAGTCATCGCGAAGCTGGCTGACCACTTCGCGCACGTCGGAGAGCAGCAATTTTGCCACCGACTGCGCCTGACGCACCTTTTCATGCGCCACCCCGCCAACCAGATGACTGGCGACTTCCAGGTTCAATGTCAGCGCCGTCAAATGATGGCCCACCAAATCGTGCAGCTCGCGCGCGATACGCACGCGCTCGGCAACGCGACTGGATTCGGCAAGCAGGGCACGCGTTGCGCGCAATTCGGCGTTAAGGCGCCGCTGCTCCTCGCGAGCCTGCGCCTGCCCCTTGGCGATGTATGAGGTGGCAAATGTAAAACTGGAAAATCCAAGGTACAGGAAGCTTTGCAAGATGGCGTCGAACCATGAATACGAGGGGTCGCCATTGGCCTCCTCCAGTGCCAAGAAGGTGGGAAGCAAGCTGAAATTCTGCGCGATCACGCAGATCACTGCCACCCAAATGGGTAACAACCAGGGCAATACTCCGGCAATCACCATCAACAAGATGCCCGACAACCCACTTTTACTGAACCAACTGACGGCAACCGCGGCCGCGCTCATCGACACCAGCAGCGGCAGCCGCTTCCACGCCGACTTCACTGCGCCCAGATCGGCTGTGGCAAACCAATAGGAAAAGACGAAGACAGCGTACGACACCCACCAGCCAACCAGCGCTGTGACGTCTTCGCGCGCGATCGATTCGGGCATCGCCGCCCGCCGGAACCAGGCCACGATGATATCGACGCTCAACGCATTCCAGCTGTCTTTGATCAGAGGCAAGCCGACGCAAGCCAGCGTAAACAGGCCTGCGTAGCGCAACCAATCCATCTGCTCAAATCGGGACAGCTTCATAGCCACATCATAGGCGGGTGTCGAGTGCCGTGATACCAAACCAACGACAGGGGGTGAAGCGAGGCGCATCGACGATGCGCCCAGCATCGTCGGCCGAGCTGAACGCACGCGCATGGATGCGCGGGCCGGCGCCCGGCACCAAGGACGGTTTGCGGAGCGCAATTTCAAACGCAGCAGCGAGCCCACCGAACCGCCGCTGCGTAACCGAACGCCGCGCAGGGATGCGCGGCAGGGCCGCTGCACCATGGATGGTTCGAAGCTGCGATGTGATGAAGCGGGGCAACGGTTCGCGTTGCCACCATCGAAGGCGCGCGCCGGCGCCCGGCACCAAGGACGGCCCACCGGCAAGGCGCAGATTGCATCAATGCGCTCATCCATTGTTTGCAAAGTTGAACGCCCACCAAACGAATAGTTACGCCGACCAGCCGCAACCGGAACTGATCTTTGAAAACTGGTGACGAGCGCCGTGGAACACGCAATACGCCGCGGTGCTCACCCATTGCAGCGGGCGCCGCCCTCACATCTTCACGTCACCGCGCTGGCCGAAGACAACCGACCCGCACATTACGCTACGTGTCAAGACCTTTCGCTGTAACCGACTGCTGCCATAATGCTCGGACTGCAAGCAGACTTGGAACAGCTCCATGGCTTTGATCATCCGCGACATGCGCGAGCAGGAACTCGATCAGGTCCTCGCACTGAACAACAATGCCGGCGCCAGCATCCTGCCGATGGATGCACACAAGATGCGTCACTTCTTCGAGGTCGCCGGGTATTTCCGCGTTGCCGAAATCGATGGCCATCTTGCCGGGTTTCTGATCGCGCTCGGCCCGCACGTCGCTTACGACAGCTCCAACTTTCAGTGGTTCAAATCGCGCTACGCCGATTTCATTTACATCGACCGTATCGTGATCGCGTCCAACTACCGTCGCCATGGTCTCGGCCGCATCTTCTATGCCGATGTGCAAACTTATTCGGAACTGCGCTCGCCTTACCTCGCCTGCGAAATTTTTCTCGAGCCTCGCGACGACGCATCCGTGTTGTTTCATGGCACGTACGGGTTCCGTGAAGTGGGTCAGCAATCGATCGCTGATGGGCGTCGTGTCGGGCTGTTGTTGAAAGAGCTGTGCAGCTACGCATTCGTGCGTGACACCTATTTGCGCGGTAACGGCAGCCTGCCCGCCCTGCCTTGGCTCGCTGAACGCATCCAGCTCGAACCGCCTGCCGCACGCGTCGTCAACGCGCGCTGACGCCATGATCGGCGCCGAGCGCGTCCTGCGGTATGCCGCGCTGGACCCACATCCGCTACGCAGGCTGCTCAACAGCTATGAACTTGAATTGATCGAAGTCGGCGAGCGCGCGCCCATTCCGGGCTGCTTCTGGGGGTTACCCGAGGCCGGCGTGATCGCCGATCAGGTTTACGTTCGCGCCGACACGCCCGTGCATTCACTGCTGCACGAAGCCTGTCACCTCATCCTGCTGCCCTGGGCGCAGCGCCAGCGCGTGCATACTGACGCCAGCGACTGTCAGCTCGAAGAGGACGCCACCTGTTTCCTACAACTGGTGCTATCCGATCAGATCGTCGGGTTTGGACTCGATCGTGCGTGCGTCGACATGGATGCCTGAGGTTATAGCTTCCGCCTGGGATCGGCGCGCGCATGGTTCGACCACGACGCCGAAGAAGCGCGCCAGTTTCTGATTGACCGGGGACTGCTCAGCGCCGATTCCTCGCCAATCGCCGCGCTGCGGCTTGCCACTGCCGCGGGCGCAGTCTAGCCTTCGCCCAGCGGTTGGGTTGTCGACGACTGTACCAAGCTGCTCCGACCGGCCCATCTCCACCCGTACTTCGCTGCGCCGCACTTTCCATTGCTCAAGGGGATCATCATGTCTTTGCAACGCGCCTTTCTTGCTACCGCCATCGTCGTGGCACTGTCTGCCTGCCAAACTCAACCTGCGCGTAGCGGCGTCGAAGCTGCACTGGAAAAAGCAGCACCGACAGCGGCCGATGCCGATCAATTTATTGCGGCGATCAACGCCAAGGCCAAAGCCGAGTATCCCGAGCAGACCGCAGCTGCCTGGCTCTCAGTTACCTATATCAACAGTGACTCGCAGTTGGTCGCCGCCAAGGCCAACGAGCGCGCACTGGGTGAACTCAAGCGCAACGTGGAAAAAGCTACCGAGTTCGATGGCGTGACACTGTCTGCCGACACATCACGTGCGCTAAAGCTTCTGAAGCTTTCGACCTCGATGCCGGCGCCAAGGGATCCGGCTAAACTTTCGCGATTGACTGCCCTGGCCACCAAGATGGAAGGCGCCTATGGCGCTGGCAAGTATTGCCGCGACGGCGAATCCGGCGACCAGTGCCGCGACCTGGTCAAGCTGTCAGAAGTCTTGGTTGAACACAAAGACTACGACGCGCAGCTGGATGCCTGGCAGGGTTGGCACAATGTCGCGCGCCCGATGCGCCAGGATTATCAGGAATTCGCCGGCTTGATCAATGAGGGCGGCAAGGAACTGGGCTACGCCGATGTCGGCGAGATGTGGCGCTCGGGTTACGACATGAGTCCGGCAGAATTCGAAGTCGAGGCAGATCGGCTATGGGATCAGGTCAAGCCGCTGTATGAACAACTGCACTGCTACGTGCGCAGCGAATTGGTCGAAAAATACGGCGAGAAAGGTTCGGTCGGAAAAATGATTCCGGCGCATTTGACCGGCAATATGTGGGCGCAACAATGGGGCAACATCTACGACATCCTGGAGCCCTATCCCGGGGTATCGAGCCTGGACGTAAATGGTGCGCTCAAGGCTCAACGCGACGCCGAATTCGCACGGCTCAAGCAGGCCGCTGGAAAAGCTGCCACCTCCGAACAACTGGCCGACGCCGGCCGTGCAGCCGACCTCGCCCAAGCCAAGACGATGACGCGCCTCGCCGAAGATTTCTATGCCTCACTGGGCATGCCCAAACTTCCAGAATCGTTCTGGGGCAATACCCAGTTCATCCAGCCACGCGACCGCGACGTAGTCTGTCATGCCAGTGCCTGGGACATGAATTTTCTCGGCGACGTGCGCATCAAGCAATGCATCGCGCCGACCGAAGACGAACTGACGACGATTTATCATGAGCTCGGGCACGTTTACTACTACCTCGCCTACAATCACCTTCCGCCGCTTTTTCAGACTGGCGCGCATGACGGCTTCCACGAGGCAATTGGCGACACAGTGGTGTTGTCGCTGACGCCGAAGTACCTCAACAGCGTGGGCTTGGTCGGCACGCCCAATGTCAGCAACGAGGCAGTGATCAACGAGCAGATGAAACTCGCACTGGACAAAGTCGCTTTCCTGCCGTTCGGTAAGCTGATCGATCAGTGGCGCTGGGGGGTGTTTTCCGGACGTGTGAGCCCGGAAAACTACAACCGGGCTTGGTGGGACCTGCGTGCCAAATACCAGGGCGTGGCGCCCGCGGTGACGCGCAGCGAACAGGACTTCGATCCGGGCGCCAAATACCACGTGCCCGGTAACACGCCCTACACGCGCTACTTCCTCGCCGCGATTCTGCAATTCCAGTTTCAGAAGGCGCTATGCGATGCCGCTGGCCACAAGGGCCCGCTGCATGAATGTTCGATCTACGGAAATCCAGAGGCCGGCAAGCGCTTCTGGTCGATGCTGCAGAAGGGCGCGTCGCAACCATGGCAGCCGACGCTGAAGGAGCTCACCGGCACGGAGCAGATGGATGCCAGCGCAATCATCGACTACTTCGCACCGCTGATGGGATGGCTTGAGAAAAAAAATCAGGGCCAGGCTTGCGGTTGGGCCGACTGAATCGCTGTGCCAGCGGATCGTGACTTTCGGTCGTGCTGGCGGAGAAGTGCAACGCAATTTTCAATGCCGCGATGGCCTAAACCATCGCGGCCGAAATCGATTCTGTACCCGTCGACTTCGCCAACACCGTCCTCGCAAGCGTCGAATCAAAAAGCCGTTCTTAAGGTCGGCGGCTATGCAACACTCGATCCGACAGACCCACCGCTGCCAATGACAGCAGCGCTGTGCACAGCAGAGACCAAGGTACGCGATCTGCACCCAAACCCGATCCAAGATCGACCAGCTGCTGGGCGAGGCCGAGCAGAAATTCACCCGAAGTCGCGAAGCCTGCAATCAGCAGGATCGCGAAACACAACCCCGGCGCCAGGCGATCGAGCATGCTCGGCGATTCGTCGGCGGTGACCATCACGGCAATCCCTTCGGCAAAGTTTGCTGGCAATTGTTGTTGCAGAGGGCGTGCCGCAGCGCGCAGCACCAGGCGATAGTGCTCGACATCGGCATCGCTTGCTGGCCCGGCACCGGCTCGTTCGGCGGCTTCGGCCAATGCCTGCTTGCGCATTTCGTCACACATCTCGTTGCTCCCGCCTTGCCGATTCATACCGCTACCTCCAACTTGGGTTCCAGTAACTGACGCAGACGATGACGGCCGCGGAACAGGCTGTTCTTGATTGTGCCCTCGGGCTGTCCGGTCATCGTTGAAATCTCTCCGATACTCATCTCCTCCAGATGATAGAGGGTCAGCAGCATGCGTTGCATCGGCGACAGTCGCTGCATGCCCTGAGCGAGCAGAGTCAGCACCTGGTGTTCGCCCATACTGGCTTCAATGTCTGCTGCCTCGGCCACCAGGACAAATTGCCCTTCGCCGTCTGCGTCGTCAAGCTCCGATTCGAGCGGAATTCGCTTGCGCTGCAAGTGCCGAACACCGATGTGATAAGCGATCTGCGCAATCCAGCCGGCCAACGGACTGTCACCGCGATACTGGTGCAGACGCTGATAAACGCGCAAAAAAGTTTCCTGGCATAGCTCACGGGCATCTTCGGGATGCTGCACCAGGCGATAGATGACGTGCCAAGTCAGTCCCTGGTGCGCTTTCACCAAACGCTCAAATGCGCCGCGTTCGGTCCGATGGACAGCGGCGACCAGCTCCCGGTCATGATCCATGGCGGGCTCATTCATGGCGGTAGAGATACACCCAAAGCGAAATCGGTTGCACGTGTTTTGCGCCGCCGTGACAACGCCGATAAGGGTATGCAACCGATGGCGGTGTGCCTGCGTCTATGTGGGCAAGTGGCGGAATGGACCGCTGCTCATCGACACTCACCCCATTCACCCGGCTAACTCGAGGAAAACCCCATGGACTTTGCCCTGCTTATCCCCATCACTTTTTTCATCTGCATCGTCTGGATCGTCAAGCTGGTCACCGACTCACGCATGCGTCGCCGACTTTCGGAGACACACGCATCGGAAGAGTTGGTCCGGGCAATGTTCCAGAGCGACGAGATCAACCGCCGCCATTCCGCACTCAAGTGGGGTCTGGTGCTGGTTCTGGTCGGGACTGCGTTCGGACTGATCGACGCACTCAATCTGAATCCGGACGATCCGGCGACGTTCGGCATTCTGTTTGCCGCTTCAGGCCTGGGTCTGCTTGGCTACCATCTCTGGATCACCAAGCGCACGTGACTTGTACACGCCAGCACGGATCGAATGCATAGCGCACAGTAGCGTCCGGAAATCTATCGCGCATGCTGACCTGGGCAGCATGCGATGCCCTGGGAATCAGGCGGCCGCGGAGCGCTGCCTGGGAAATCCGACCATGCGCTGGCGCTCCTCATCCCACAGTTTCATGCGTGCGCAGCGCAGGCTGGAAAACATGGTGATTCGCGTTGCGCTCTGCAACAGCGGGCTCGAATCAAAGCACTCGCGTAACCGGTAGTTGGGAATGCGGCTGGCAAGGTGGTGGATATGGTGATAACCGATGTTGCCGGTAAACCAGTGCAACACACGTGGCAGGTCGAAGTAGGAGCTGCCGGCAACGGCTGACTCACCCGCGTCCCATTCGGTATCGCGGCGCCAGTAGGCGTTCTCAAACTGATGCTGCACATAAAACAGCCAGACGCCCAGCGCGCCAGCGATCAACATGATCGGCAGTTGCACCATCAATACTTTGTGCCAGCCGATGAACCAACCCAGCAAGCCACCGATGACAACGATCATCAGGTTGTTCCAGAGAACGCTTAACCACTCCTTCTTCCACGACAACGGCAGGTCGAACGGCAAGCGATGCTTGATCACAAATTGCCACAGCGGCCCGACCCCCAACAGCACTGGCGTGCTTCGATACAACCGGTACATCAGCCGGCCCCACCAGGACTTCGACTGGTATTCACGCAGGGTCAGGGTGTCGATGTCGCCAAACTCGCGACGGTCCAGATTGCCCGAGGTGCCGTGGTGGATGTTGTGCGTCTTCTTCCAGTAACCATAGGGAAACAGAGTAATCAGGCCGAGCGCTGCGCCGATCAGATGGTTGAGCCGGGCACTGCTGAGAAACGAACCATGCCCACAATCATGCTGGATGATGAACAGGCGCACGTACAGACCAGCGGTCGGCAATGCCAGCAGCAGCGTCCAGCCATAGCCCCATTCGATGCTCACTGCCATCAACGCCCACATAGCGATGAATGCGGGAAAGGTGTTCACCAATTGCCAAACGGCGCGCGGCCAATGCGGCTTGGCGAAATGCGCGCACATCTGACGCAGAGTCGATGGCGGCACGGATAAGGAAGCCGTTTGTGCGGACGACGATGGCATGGAGGTCACCTTGAGGAATATTACCCATTGTGGGGGCGATATAGCCCCGGGGCAATCCCCCGCGTTTCATGCGTTTGTTTCAATCCCGTTAATACCACCGGGAATTTCGTTGACCTTGGCCCGCTGGGACACACTTGCACTCACCAGGCGGCCCCCACCGACCGCAAATGTGCGGCTTGCAACCCATTGCGCTACATCGCCTTGAAGCGATGTTGGAACGCGCTGCTCAACGGTAAACATTCGTCTCGTCCACGCAGCCACAATTGATACTTGCCGAGCTCATCGCGGCGAACATGATCGACCGCATCGGCGCGCACGATCACACTGCGATGTACCTGCCAGAACATGCGCTCGTCCAGTGTCTGCAACAGGTCTTTCAGTGGTGTTCGAATCAAGGCTTCGGAATTCGCCGTGACCACGCGGGTGTATTTGTCCTGCGCCTGGAAATACAGCACTTCATCAATCGGCAGCATGCGCGTGGTGTCTCCGATGCTCGCAGTGATCCAGCGCAATCGCTCGCGCGCACCGTGCTCGGGATGCAGCTGCAAGCGCAGCGCCTCGAGCACCGCGTCAAACGCTGCGGGCATCGGTTGTGCAAGGCGCTGCTTGAGTCTCGCCACCGTTTCGGCAAGACGTTGCGGACGTATCGGCTTGAGCAGGTAATCGACCGCGCCGGCTTCAAACGCCTTGACTGCAAATTCATCGTACGCGGTGGTGAAAACGATTTGCGCGTGCTGCCGGATTGCGTAGGCCACCTCGATACCATTGGCACCAGGCATGCGGATATCGAGGAAGGCGATCTGCGGTCGTCGCGCAGCGGCGGCTTCCAGTGCAGATATTCCGTCGGCGCAGGCCAGCACCTGAAGCTCGGGCCACAACTGCGTCAGTGCATCGCAAAGCGACGCGCGCTGCGGTGCTTCGTCTTCGGCGACAATCGCGTAAGGCACGCTCAAGCGGGCGACTCTGGAACGGTGATGGACGCCAGCGTACCGCCACCGACGGCGCTGTGGATATCCAATTGGCCCTGATCCCGATAACGCGTGCGCAGCTGATCGCGAATATTTTCCAGGCCAATCCCGCTGCTGGTGACAGTTTGTAGTCCGGCACCGGTATCCGCTACTTCGACACGCACCAGCGCACCAGCCGCAGTTACCACGCGAGTTGCGGACAGACGTATCTCGCCAGGGCCCGGCTTGGGCTCGATGCCATGCTTGATGGCGTTCTCCACCAACGAGATCAGCATGAGTGGCGGAAACGCCGCAGAGCGCAGCTCGCTCGGCAAATCGACTGAGAAACTCAGCCGCTCACCCATGCGCACCTGCATCAGCGCCAGATAGCTGCGACAAATCTCGAATTGCTGTGCCAGTGTGGATTCCAGGCCGCCATTGCTATCGCGCAGCTTCGGAATCGTGGCACGCAGATGGTCGACCAGTGCGTCGATCGTCACTTCCGCACGCGCCGGGTCCTGGCGCACCAGCGCGCGCAACGATGCCAGCGTGTTGAACAGAAAGTGCGGCTCGATCTGTGCCTGCAATACGCCGAGCCGCAATTCCGACGCTTGTTGCTGGCCTCGCAACTCGACCAGCTCGCGCTCGCGCTCCGACTCCTGCCAACGCTGCTTTTCGCCGAAATAGGCGCGCAACGCCAAGCCACCACCGAGCAATCCATAAATGCTGGCCAGCATGAGTAAATTCACCGCGCGCAGTGCGGGTGTGCGAGTGGCAAGCTTGCGGGCGATCATGTCGTCGGTCAACACGCCGGCGGCTTTCATGCGCGGTTCAAGGAATTCTTTCTCAATTCGATCAGAGACCGAAACATCGATGCCGTAGCTGAGTGCGATACCGACCAGCAAGCCCAGCACTACTCCGATTCGCTCGCGGCGCTGCGGCCAACGCCGGTGACGAACCCAGGTGGCGATCGCCGGACCGGCGCAGGCCATGAACATGAAGGCGGAAAAGGTCAGCATGCCCAAGGTCGCAGACAGCAGCACATCTCCCGACGACGACAGCATACCGATCAGTACCAGTGCAAAAAAAACTGCGAAGATCACCCCAAACAGCAGCGACCTGCGCTTTAACCAGTTCACGCTGAATACCGGAAAATTCCGATACGACATCAGACCGCCCGCATTGCGCGTCACCACCTCAGCGGGTAGTGCCCGATCAAGACGATACTCGGCAAGACTCACTGTCTACCCGCGCATGAGAATTGGCTTTTGGCGGGCATGTTCCAGTACCTAAATTGGGCCGGCCCGCGGAGCGGGTCCGGCCTGGATGAATGGTGGCGCGCGTCTTCTCGTGACAAGAAAGTCAGTCAACGGGACCTACGGACTGTTCTTGTACCGCACATGCACCACAACATCCAATACCGCGCCAAACGCAGCGCCCAATGCCAGGCCAAGCGCGAGTTGGTCAAATGCCACGCCCAACGCGAGGCCTACCGCAGCACCAATTCCGATTCCATCGCCGCTGTAAGTCTTTCCCGATGTGGATTTTTTTTCAGAATCTTCGCTCATGTCCAAGCTCCTTTGAAGAGGTGTTGATAGCAAGTGAGACGCCTCACGCCGCGGAAAACCGCGGCCGCAAGACGATGGTCGAAGAATCCTTTGCTGGCCGCCACGCGCCAGTTGAGCACCGATGTCACTGGCGCACCCCACGCAACTTCTGTCCGCCCTGGTGCAACACCAGCGCGATGACCTTGCCTGCGTCGTCGCGCTCGAAAACAATTTCGGCGCCAACCGACTCCGCTACGAAAACGTCTTTGTCCACTGGTTCCACTTCGATACGCGACTGGCCAGTGCCTTGTACGAACAGCTTGCCCGCATCGACCATCACCGCCAGCACAAAATCCGGCATCAACGGATAGTCGCCTGGGTAGGCCGCACGTTGTTCGTCACTGAGTGCCAGAAGTTTTTTTGCCTTCGGACTCGCAACCGATTCGGTTCTGCGCGCGGCCATCGCAGCGCCACTCTGGAACCAGGTGAAACTGTAAGTACCATCGGACAGTCGCTTGGGACGCAGCAGTGCATCAAATTGCAGCGGATAGAAGTCCCCAGCACTATCAAATCCCATGGTATTCGCCTGTTGTCCCTCGGCCTGGATAACCAAGGCACCCCGCTCGCGGCTGAGTTTCACTTTCATCCCGCCCTCCAACACGAAGTCGCCAATCAGTCCGGCCAGCAAGTCCGCATCGGCCGCGACTGCGCGCCGCGGCGATTCCAGCGGAATCGATCCATCCAGGAGATGCATGCCCAGCCGACCCAGACCACCAACCGCAGTCAGCGCCGTATCCGAAAGAATCACCACACCCCTGCCCTTTTTCCGATCGAAGGCGACCAGAGAGGAAAAGCCACCGGTACCGCCCTCGTGTGCATGCACCGTGCCCGTGGCTGAGTCCATCAACATCCAGTTCATCGCCACGCGCGAGCCCTGCACATCGGCCAGTTGTTCCTGCGTTGCCGCTATGGCCGCATCCAGCACCGAATGCCGCTTGCCAAGTTGCGCCTCGACATAGTGCACCATGTCATCGAGCGAGGCGCGCACGCCACCGACGCCTGCGTAATTCGGTGGAAAGTTCCAAGCAGACGTCTTCGCCCCGGTCTGCAGATGTCCCACTGCCACCCGAGTGGGCTTCGGCGCCTTGCCGACGAAACTGTTGCGCATCTCGAGCGGTATGAACAGTTGCTCTGCGATCAATCTATCGAAGGGTTTACCCGACCGTCGCGCAACAATATCCGACAGCAGCATCACGGCGAAATTGGAGTAGGAAAATGTGCTGCCCGGGGCCGCGGTCAGAGCAACGTCTCCGAGCGAGCCATAGAGTTGCTTGTCAGTGAGCGCGGCATAGGGATCCTCCAGATCGGTCATCACCAATTTTGATGGCAACGCCGGCAGTCCCGAGGTATGCGTCATCAGATGGCGGATACGGATCGGCTGTCCGTCGAACCCAGGTACCTTGGTGCCTTCAGGCACGTGCTTCGACAATGGATCATCGAGCGCAAGCTTGCCCTCTGCGATCAATCCGGCCGCCAGCGCCGCGGTCATGGTCTTGCTGACCGAACCAATCTCGAACGCGGTACCGGTATCAATCGTGCGTGCCTGCTTGGCGTTCGCACAAACCACCGCCCGCGTCACCGTCTGATCAATCACCGCAGCCGCAAAACACGCCCCCGTGCGGTCGCCGTCCAGGCGTTGATGGAGGATCGAGCGCAGCGCCGCATCGTCCAGTCGCGGGGCACCAACACCGAGCACCGCGGTGCTCAACAGCAGAAATCCGAAGCTGTGGTTCATTGCATGTCCCCAGGACCCTTGATGGCAGGATCACACAATGCCGCAACTGCCAAACCGAGGTTGCAGTTTGCGACGAAGCCCGTAGCGCAACCGATGAAACCCGCAGCGATGAGGATGAACACGGTTCCTGCCAAGGGGCGCCACCATACCGTCCAGCCTGCACTCGTGCTTCTTGGCTGATTTGACGAGCTATAACCGGTGTCGGTCCCAGACAATTGAACCGCCTAGTGCCAACCAGACGTACCTCCGCTCTGGCTAAAGTCATTTGGTTCGAATGCCACTTGCCACCAATGTATGTGAAGACGGAAACTGCGGGCAACGCGGAACAACCAGGAGCAGGCATCATGGCGATCGATATTGCGAGCAACGCGTCCTTGGTCAACGACACCTTGCGTCGCGACCAGTCGGTCGCCAAGAACCTGTTCTTCGGTGAGATTGTCGAAGAGAACCTGTTTCCCTACCCACGCATGCGCGAGCGTGACCGCGAGATGCTTGGGGCGATGGTTGATGCCAT
>JANMSL010000372.1:0-2553 GCA_031389245.1 Lysobacterales bacterium
CAGCTTTCGCAGACGGCCGGCGTTGGGCTTTTCGGACTGCCTGGTCCTGGAGGTTGCCCGGAAAGCCGGTCACTTGCCCCTCGGTACGTTCGACCGCGGTTTGAGCAAGCTTGCTGGTGTCGAGAGGCTGTGACTCAGCCGGCTGGCCCTGGTCCTCACACGGAGCAACGGAGCTCCAGCTCTTCTTGAGAATGTCCCCGTTTCTCCCAGTTCCTGGGTGTTTAGATCAGCGTTTCTAGTACTACTTTGTTAGATCCGGAGAGAGATTTCCCGCAGTTTTAGCATGGTATTCAAGTAGTGCGGATGCGTGACAAAGAAATGCGCGGTCAGGATCTCGGTGATCATCGCTCGCGCAATCGGCAGCGTCGGCAACCGGGCGCCGCGACGGCGCCGTTCGGCTTGCAGCCAGGCGTATGCGAGGGCGGTCAGCACCACGTGGCGTTGCCATCCGGGCAACGAGCGGCCCTCGAAATGATCCAGTCCGAGTTCGTCCTTGAGTTCTTGATACTGCTGTTCGATCGCCCATCGCTGATGGGCCAGGTGCACGAGGGCTTTCAACGACGTGGTCGCGGGCAGGTCGACCAGGTAGTACTTGGTGCGGGGCGTGCTCCCCAGATCTCGTTCGCAGAGCAACCACACCTCGGGGGCGACGCGGCGCTCTCGCCAGTCGTGCGCCGGGGTGACGCGACGCGCGAAGAAGCGGGCGCGCCATGGCCGGTTGGTGGCATTCCGCCACGTGATGATGCGCCACGCCTTGGTGGGCTGCGCGGCCGCGAAGCGCCTGACCGCAAGACTGTGAACGCCCGGCGCCCACAGCCGCTGCGTCCGGGGGCGACCCTTGCCGACGAGCGGTGCGGGCGCGACGAGTGCGGGCGTGCCTGGGAACACGGTGAGCGTCGACGAGACGCCCAACGCATACGGCAGCTTCGCGCGGTGCAACGTGCGACGCAAGGTGGCGTTGTCGCCGAATTCGGCATCGCCCAACACGGCCGTCACGGTCATCCCGCTGGTGCGCACCTGCCGCAGGAGCGTCAGTGCCAGTCGCCATTTCTCCTGGAAGGGCGCCGTCGGAGGAATGCGGGCGCGCTGCCGGGCCTCGGGCGTCAGCCACGCTTCGGGCAGATACAAACTCGCGCCCAACATCCACGCGCGGGCGCCCGTCCAGAGCGCCACCGTCACCGCGACCTGACAATTGGCGACCTTGCCGAGCGTGCCGCAGTACTGGCGCGCGACGCCGACCGAGTGCCTGCCCTGCTTGGGGAAGCTCGTACCATCGAGAATCAGCACGCCCTCGCGATCGGGGATCGTCGCCCGCAGACGCCGCCACACGTGTTCGGCCGTCCACGGCGCGTCGGCGATGAAATGTTGAAAGGCTTCGTAGCTGCCTGGCGCGCTGACACGGGCCAGCATCGCGCTCATGGATTTCCGTCGACTGTCGCTCAGGAGCCCGAGGACATACCGACGGAAAGCCCCGCGTTGCGCCACATGGCCGAAGTCGTTTTCGAACGGCTCGAGCCACGTCAGCAATCGATCCAACCAGACCGGGGCGTTGGTCGGCAGCACTCGCCCGCAGCGTAACGGAATCAAGCGATAAGTACAATGACCTCAAAAGTGATCACTTGCGATTCATCGAACGATTCTGCAGATCTACCAAAGTAGTACTAGGCAAACCCTAAATAACGCAGGGCCCGTCTCTGAAACACGCTTTCATCGAATCATCGCACATATTTATACACCAATGGAGGTCGCCTAGAGCAGGGGGGGTAACGGTGCAACCGGGGTAGTTCTGGTGGTAATAAACGTCCTCGCACTGGTATTGACAAAATTCGTACAGCGTCACGCAGTAGTCGCACGTTGTGCCGCTATAAGAAGGTCCGTAGGTCACCTCTGGGCAATCTGGATCTCCATTCGTGTAAGACCCAAACACGTCGGCTTCGACCCTCGGGCTAGTTAGGACAACCGATGCGACCGTAAAAATGATTGCGGTGCACACTCTAAGCAGCAGCTTCTTAGACATAATCAACCTCCTCCTTGCGAGTTACTGTCGTCAGACGCCTTGCAGCCCCAAGGCAGTCAAGATTCTTTTTTCTCCGGCCTCGTCCACCTTTCCTCGCCACGCGTCCAGGAGGCGACCCTGATGATCCACTGCTAGGATGGTTGGTGTTCCCATGATGAAAGGGTAATCTGCGGGTCGAATGCTGTCGACTGAGTTTTTTTCAACGAGAACTTCGTGTTTGGCAAGGTATTCCAGCGTCACATCCACTGATTCCGAAGAGACAAAGACCACACGGACGCGGTTTGACGGCGCACTTTTGGCCGCCGTCAGGAGTCTGCCATAAAACGACATGCTTTCGGTGCAGAACCGACAGGTCGACCGCACAAAGACAATGACGTTCTTGTCGTACTTCTGGAATTCACTGACGGACGTTGGCTTGATCTGGGTGCCTGCCGCAAGTTCCGGCCGAGCCGGCCGGTTTGGCTGCTTTGGCCGCAGTAACGCGTAGCAGAGGAGAATTCCAGCAACTATGGTAACCACGGCTGCGGCTACCTCGA
>JANMSL010000294.1:0-2026 GCA_031389245.1 Lysobacterales bacterium
GACCTGCGCCTGCTACCTGACTACATAAACACATGGCGTCGGCCGGAATGTTCTTCGCGTTGCTGGTTTTGCATTTACGCACAAGATTGCGCACATCCCAGGGACGATCGTGCAAGGGAGGTCTGGAGCGATGACGACAACATCCTGATCTACACCATGCCCATTGAGTCGGGAAAGGACGGCGCCTACAGCACCGTGTTTCGCCTCAACGTCAACAGTGGTTCACGCTCATCGCTTGGCCGTGCGCCGATGCGCAATGCCGGATTCGTGGTCGACAGCAAAGGCCAGGCACGAGTGGCTTACGGACAAGACAACGAGCTGAGCACCAAAATCTATGCGCGCGCCGGCAACGGTGCGGAATGGAAACTGGTTGTGGACCAGGCTACCGACGGACTGCAGTCGTGGCCAATCAGCTTTGTCGGCGACAGCGAAAGCATCTATGTGCAGCGTGAGGAAAAATCCGGACCCGACGGTCTGTATTCGCTGTCGCTTACTGACGGCAAGTGGAGCGAAGTAATACGCGACGCGGTCAGCGATCCGCTCACTACTTACGCCACAATCGACGGCGGCAATCTTTACGGCGCCTTGTTCGACGCCGGAACGCCAGCCGTGCGTACGTTTGGCGATTCGGCCGAGGCGACACTGCTGGCCTCGTTGCAGAATGCCTTCAAAGGCTCGCTGGTAGAAATCGTCAATTTCAGCCGCGATGGCAACTATGCATTGTTGCGCGTGACCAGTAGCAGCAATCCGGGCGACTTCTACCGTTTCGACCGACGCGATAAAAAGGCAGCGTATCTGGCCAGCCGCGGCCAGTGGCTGGATATCGATCAACTTGCCAGCAAGCGGGCGGTGGCGCTCAAGGCCCGCGACGGCACGCCCTTGCACGGGTATCTGACCGTGCCGCAGGGCAAGGACGCGAAGAACTTGCCGCTCGTGGTCTGGGTACACGGCGGCCCGCACGGTCCGCGCGACGCGGGTGACTATGACGCCGATGCCCAAGTACTCGCTTTCGGTGGTTACGCAGTTTTGCAGCTCAATTACCGCGGCTCGGGCGGCTACGGCCGCGCGTTCCTCATCGCCGGCTACCGCCAGTGGGGCACCCAGATGCAAGACGATCTCACCGACGCAACACGCTGGGCGATCGAGCAAGGCATCGCTGATCCCAAGCGCATCTGCATTGGCGGTGCCTCGTATGGCGGCTACGCGGCAATGATGGGCGTGGTACGCGAGCCCAAACTTTACCAGTGCGCAATCAGCTACGTTGGCGTCCACGACCTGCGCATGATGTATACGCGCGGCGACACCAATGACTCGAGCTACGGCGAGTCTTATCTCAAAGAAGTACTGGGCGAAGATATGGACGCCCTGTTGCAACGCTCACCGGTGGCGCACGCCGAAAAAATTCAAGCCGCGGTCTTTATCGCCGCCGGTGCGATGGACGAGCGTGTCCCCGTTGCGCATGCCAAAGCCATGAGCAGCGCACTGGAAAAAGCCGGAAAGAAACCCGTCTACATGGTCAAGCTGCGCGAAGGCCACGGCTACTACGACCCGGAAAATCGACTCGAACTTTACGGCGGCATGCTCAAGTTTCTGGATCAGCATATCGGTACGCAGTGAGGGAGATGTCGGACGCAGGGCGATTTAGTGGCGCGGCCAAAACGCGGTTGCCAAAGCACGCTGGCTTTAGCCCAACGATTGATGAATTCGCCAAATGTCGCGATTTTCCTAGTGGCCGCCACGCCCCGACAGCCGTGGCGTGAAGTCAGTGACTGCCATGCCTTGGCATAGGTGATGCTCTTGCATGGAATGCGCACGCAGCCACTATCATGCCCCCTTCACAACCGTGCGGGCGTCCGTGTCCCTACCTCCAGAACAATCCGAAGTCGCCTTGCTCTTCGCGAAATGGCATGCCGGCGACAAGCAGGCGGAGCAGCGCCTGATGGAGGCGCTGTACCCGGTGTTGCGGGCGATCGCGCATCGCATCATTCGACCTGCAGCGCATCGACTGTCGCTGCGCGCCACCGAG
>JANMSL010000431.1:0-4917 GCA_031389245.1 Lysobacterales bacterium
AGGGTCACGCTGCAGACCTCGTTCGAGCCGTCCTTGTAGGGGCGGCAGTCGTAGGTCGCGGTGGTCGGCGCGCTGCCGTAGCGCACGTAGAGATCACCATCGCCACTGCCACCACTGCTTTGGATGCTCAGGTTGCTGGCGCCGGCGGGCACCTGCAGCGTGTAATTGACGCTGGCATTGATTGCAGCGGAAAGTCCGCTCAGGGGCACACCATTGGTCAAGGTCGCGGGTGAGCCGCCACCGCTGAGCGTCTGCCCGCTATTGCAGGCGCCAAAAGAACTGCTGCGCGACGCCTGCCAGCTGAACTGGCTGTAGCTGTTGCCGGTGCCAGCAAGTTGCAACGATTGGCCAATGGCCGAGGTGCTGCTCTCGGATTGTGCGACGGCACTGCTGGCCATGCCACTGGCGGGCCCGTCGGCCGCGGTGAAGGTGCCCTCGTAGCTGAGGAACTGCACCACTGCGTTGCTGGCATTGACCAGGGCCAGGCCATCGGGCGCGCCGTTCTGGATGCCCGTTGCTACCGGCGCGGTGACCACCACCGTACCGTGTCCGCCGCATTGGTCGGTAGTGCTGCCAGAAAGATTGAGCGTGCTGTATTGGCGACCATCGCCGCCGTTGTAGAGCACCACCTTCCAGCCGGCAAGGTTGCTGCCGGCAGGCGCAATCACTTCGACACTTTCGTTGGAGTCGGTGCCGTTGTTGTCGTAGTGAAACTCGTTGATGAACACGTCGGCGACCGCGACGTTGGAAAACCAGAACGCCAGGCAATAGCCCAGCATCCGCATTGCGGTGCGCTTGCTCAACATTGAGTTGTCTCCCCGAAAGATGGTCCCGCGCTGAGGAGGCTGATTGGCCTCTCTGCGGCATCCCTGCGGGCGCGGGGCAGGTCGAGAATAGCTACAAATTGTGACAAGTCGTGACGCAGTGCCGCATGCCGGGCGAAACGCCTGCACTCAATGCGTCCGTTTCAGGCCGCAAGCTTGCAGCGGTTACGCCCTTCGCGTTTGGCGCCGTACATCGCCGCATCGGCGCTGCGGATCAAATGCTGTAGTGAGCTGGTTACTTGCTGCGACAGGGTATGAGTAAAGGCGATACCGATGCTGACCCGCAGCGGAATGCGGGTGCCGGCGTGGCTGAACTCTGCGCTGGCCACGGCGGCACGCAGCCTTTCGGCAGCGGCGCAGGCACTGTCTGCATCTGGGGTCTTGAGCAGCACGATGAATTCTTCACCCCCGTGCCGCGCCAGCACATCGTCACCGCGCAGTTGCGACTGCAGCGCAGCAACGATGGTGCGCAGCGCGTCGTCGCCGACTTGATGTCCGTAGCGATCATTGATGCTTTTGAAATCGTCGGCATCGATCAGCAACAGAGCCAGGTTCTGTTGTTGTTGTGTCGCCGAGACCAGCAAGCGACGCGCCTGACGCTCGAAGTTGCCGCGATTGAAGATGCCGGTCAGCGGGTCAAGTCCCGCCTGGCGTTCCAGCTCGGCGAAGGCGCGGTCGTTCAACAGCATGAGAAACGTAAGCGTCAGCAGCAGCGGCCCGACGCCAAAATAGCTGTAGGAGGCGACATCAATCGTGGTGTTGGTGTAGTAGTCGAGCTTCGGCTCAATGCCGGCCGACTCCAACAGGGCACGAAGCACAAGGATCATCGCGCCAACCATTGCCACCACTTGCAGGGCACGGGCGCTGCGATGAATCCACAGTTTGGGCATGTGGCGAATGCGCCACGCCAGAAACATCAACGAGCCGGCCAAGCCCAGCGAAATGATGATCACCCGAGCGTGAATGCTTGGCCATATGAGTGTGAACGGAACGATCGTCATCCAGGCACAGCCAACGGCCACGAGGTGGTGCCAGGCCGGTGGCGGTGGATCGGATAGAACTTCCAGCGCGCGCTGCAGACGCGCGATACCAATCATCAGCAGCGCGTTGCCGAACAGGACGCAGATCCACTCGGGCAGCACCACGCGCAACGCCAGAAAGACGATTGACGCCGCCGTCAGCGCGATGGCCCAGGTCCAGATTCGGTACGAACGCTGGCCCAGAGGGTCCTTGCCCGGTGCGTACCAAAGCAGCAGCAGGCCCAGCGATACGATGCCAACCACCGCCAACAGCATGGCGGTGCGGATATCGAAATTCAGCGCAGCAAAATTCAGGGCACCACTCCGCCATCGACCATGCGCCCATTGCAACCTGATTTGCCCAGAATCACAAGCAAGTCAGCGCAATCCAGAAGTATGCAAAACGTGAAAGCGCGTCTTCACCTATGTGGCGTGTTGCGAGCCTGGCCAACGCCGCCATCCTGCCTTGCCCGTGCGCTACGCCTGGCCACGAAAGCGAATTCATCACTCTGATTTGTTCCGGTATTGCCGGGTTGCGCGTGCTGGTCGCTATGAATCGTTACAATGGGCGATGCTCTCATTCAATAGCCTCACCCTGCGCCGTGGACCACGTGCGCTGGTCGAAAATCTGTCGGCCACCATTTTTGCCGGCCAGCGTGTCGGTCTGGTCGGTCGCAACGGCACCGGGAAATCCAGTCTGTTCGCGCTCATTCTTGGCGAAATCGCCCCGGACAAGGGCGAATGTTCGCTGCCGCGAAATATTCAGATCGCCACCGTGGCGCAGGAAGCCCGCGTCAGCACGCAGTCCGCGTTGGACTATGTGCTGGATGGCGACGTCGAGCTGCGCCGGGTCGAAGCCGAGCTGGAGATCGCCGAGCATGCGCACGATGCGCATGCGATCAGTGATCTGCACGAGCGTTTGAACGCCATCGACGGTTACGCCGCGCGCTCGCGCGCCGGGCGCCTGTTGCACGGTCTGGCATTTTCATCCGAGGAGCAGAACCAGTCGGTAGCCAACTTTTCCGGCGGTTGGCGTATGCGCCTGAATCTGGCCAAGGCGCTGATGTGCCGCAGTCAATTATTACTGCTCGATGAGCCGACCAACCATCTGGATTTGGATGCCGTGTTCTGGCTGCAGGAATGGCTCACCGCTTATGAGGGCACCCTGGTGGTGATCTCACACGACCGCGAATTTCTGGACGCAGTGACCACCCACACGCTGCATCTAGCGCAGGGCACGGGTACGTTTTACACCGGTAATTACTCGGCCTTCGAGCGATTGCGCGCCGAGCGCACCGCGCAACAGAGCGCGCAACGCGACCAGCAGCAACGCCAGATTGCACATCTGCAAAGCTTCGTGGATCGCTTCAAGGCTTCGGCCGCGAAGGCGCGCATGGCGCAATCGCGCGTCAAGATGATCGAGCGCATACAGCTGACCACGGTCGCAGCCGCTGACAGCGAGTTCAACTTCAGCTTTCACAAACCCGACCGTCTGCCATCACCACTGCTGCGCCTGTACGAGACCGCGGTCGGTTACGGCGAGCGCACGGTCATTGCCAACATCAAGGCCAGCATCGAACCTGGCGATCGGATCGGGCTGCTCGGCCCCAACGGCGCTGGCAAGTCCACCTTCGTCAAACTGCTGTCCGGTGAATTGCAGCCACAACATGGCGAGGCAACGCGTCATCCCGATCTCAAGGTGGGCTATTTCGCGCAGCATCAACTCGAGCAGCTCGACGTGAATGGCACGCCGATGGATCATTTCAGAAAGCTGGAACCCAACAAGGGCGAGCAGGAGCTGCGCAAGATTCTCGGCACTTTCAATTTCACTGGTGACAAGGTGTTCGAGCCGGTGGGTCCGTTCTCCGGAGGCGAGAAAGCACGACTGGCGCTGGCCATGGTGGTGCATCTGAAGCCCAATTTGCTGCTGCTCGATGAGCCGACCAATCATCTCGATCTGGACATGCGTGCCGCGCTGGAGATGGCATTGCAGGAGTTTGAAGGCGCACTGGTGCTGGTCTCGCATGACCGCCATCTGGTCGGCAGCGTCTGCGATGTACTTTGGCGCGTGAGCGACGGCAGCGTGGGTGAATTCGATGGCGATCTCGACGACTATGCGCGCTGGCTGTCGCAACGCGAGCGCGAGTACAACCGGAATCTGGAGAAGGGTGGCGCCAAGCGGGGCGCGGCCAATGCGGGTTCCGACGGCGCATCGAATGATGCGAAGGGACAGAAGAAGCAAAGCGCCGATCAGAAGGCGCGTGAGAAACCATTGCGGCAATCGCTGAAGAATGCCGAGGCACGGTTGCAAAAGGCGCAAACGCGCATGACCGAGATCGATGCGCTGTTGCAATCGCCCACCATGTTCGACGCCGGCAAGCGCATCGAGCTGGCCATGCTCACTCAGGAACAGGCCAAGCTCAAGGGCGAGCTTGGCGAGGCCGAAGAAGCCTGGCTGGAAGCGGCGAGCGCGCTGGAAGCCATTGCGTCGTAGCGGCTACCAGAGCACGACATCCCAACACCGTCATGGCATCGGGATGTCGCGCACTGACGCTCTGCGGCCCGCGCGCGGTCAGAACCGTGCGCTGAATTCCACACCAAAGATGCGCGGCTCGTTGATGAAGCCGGTCAGGTTGTTGAAGTCGATGCCGCCGACCAACTGACGCTCGTCGGTGATATTGCGACCAAACAGCGCGACCTCATATTGACCGCCATTCCAGTTGTAGCCGACGCGCAGACCACCCTCCAGCAATGCCCTGCCGTTGAATTCGACCGAGTCGTACAGGAAGAAACTGATCTCGTCGCGGTACGCCCAGTCGGTGTAGAAGAACAGCTCGCCGTCGCCCATCGGGATCCCGTAGCGCGCGGTGATATTGGCCACCTTCAGCGGCGCCTGGGGCAGACGATTGCCATTCAGCAATACCGTGCCCGCGATGGGCCCGGCCGGATCGAGCACGGTGCAACCGCCGCCGCAGGGTTGCACGGAAAGCAAGTTGTCCTGGATCTCGGTGTCGTTGTAACTGAAGCCGGCGGTCACCAGGAAGTTGTCGGTCAGATAAGCCTCGGCATCGAGT
>JANMSL010000432.1:0-7950 GCA_031389245.1 Lysobacterales bacterium
GCGGTAAGAATTCGTCCTGCGTAGTCAATGCCCCGAGCGGAATCTGGCCGTTCAGCACCCAATTGACCGTGCGCCATTCGGACAGCTCGCCCGTTACTTGTTGCTCATCAGCAGTGCCCGGGCGAAAAATAAGTTTTGAGCGCGCTGCGACCTCAAGCCTCACCGGCGTGGACCCACCTGGCCTCCATTGGAACGACTGTTGGTCCGTGGCTATAGGTCCTGTGGTGCCTCTCGGTGTGCCCGGACCAGTGGTGCCCACGGGGCGGGTGAAATACTCGACTTGCAGTTTGCTGTTGGCTGCACCGCCAACCAGATGACCGAACATGTCGGCGACAATGTTGACTGCCTTGAAACGTAGTTGTTGGGTGCCTACTTGATTGGTGTACAGCTCTTGATCGAGGTAGAGGCCGTCCTTGGGTTGGCTCAAGTACACGTCTGTCGAGGGCTTGAAGCGCACGGTATAGACGACATTGCCGCCCGGCGGTTGGCTCGTGGAATTTCCTGCGGGCATGGTCACGGAGTAGCGACGAAACTCACCGTTGTCGAAACCTCGCAGCGTACAGCCTGCATTGAACACGCCATTCGCGCACCAAATTCTTGCCTGGTCATGGTCAGGGCGAAGCGACGGTCCGGCCGCGGTTTTTTCAAACATCCCGAGGCCTTGTCCACCGGCGTCGTATCGCTCTGCTTGCAATACGCTGACCGCGTCCAGTGCCGACGGCAACGCAAAGCGGTTCGCGGCACACGTGGGCGTGGCGCCGTCGGTGCCATTGCCGCAGGCGCTGGTGATGGCCGTGGGATTGGAGATTGCCACCGGCACTGAGTACTTTACGCAGGCACTGCCCAGTTGCGATCGATCACCTGGCGAAAAGCGCTCACCGAAACAAGGCACATAACCCGGCTGACCCGGGTCGGGATCGACAGCAGTGGTCGCAGTCAATCCGCGCGAATCGAAAGCCTCGGCGCGGATGTACTGCACACCGGTATCAGCATGCGTCGCACTCAGGTCCAGCTCGGTGGCAAAGCCAGTGAGCGTGGTATCGAGAGCGGAGTTACCTGGCTCGGCGGGATTGGGCACCCGCAGCGCGCAAAATGAATTGGCTGCACTTCGGATTGTGGCAGTCTTCAGCAGCACGTCGCTCTGAACACTTGGCCGTGTCAAATAGAACTTGATTCCGGCTACATTGCCGTCAGCATCATCGGCATAGGCGCACAAGGTCACGCGGCCGTTCGATTGCACTCGGTAGGCTGGAATGTGATCGTGCAACACGCCGTGCTGGTAGTTGGACGGAGTGGCGGGCAAGGCTATGGCCGCGCCCCACATGGGCAGCCATCTACTCGCCGGAATATGTGGATGAAAGCGCACATTGCTCGGCGCGCGGTTCTGCGCAAGGATCCTCACCGAGACCGTCGAACCGGCCGCGGTCATATTGCGTGGTGTAGGCCCGTTGCCGACGGGTCCGTTGTCGAAAGCCTTTACCGAAAAGGTGGAATTGCCCTGACTGATCGATGCCGTAGTGGCCACCCAGCTGGCTGCATAAGGAGCCGTGGTATCACTGACGATCAATTCCTGCGCAGCCTGACCACCGGGTCCACTGAAGTGCCGAAAGAAATCGACGTGCGTAATAAGTCCTCCGAACGATGCGTCCGGGTCCGAGGCCTGCGCCGCGAGCGAAACTTGCTCGCCTACGAACATGAGATCGTCGCTACCTGGTAGTACGGGGCTCGGGAATGAAAGTGTGGGTGGCCTGGCCGCGATGACATTGACAACGGTTGCGGTGAGCGTGGATCCGATGCCACCGCGCTTATCGGTAACACGTGCGCTCAAATTCTGCGCCAGCCCGGCCGGTGCGTTTATCCAAGTACCTCGGAATGGCGGGTACACCGCCGTGCTAACCACAACGTTGTTGACCAGGTACTCGACCTTTTTGACGACCTGTTCATCAGGATCGTTGACAGCAGCCTCGAGCGTTAAATGGCTGCCTTCGCCGAATTGGCTGCCTGAAACGGGTGCAGTGATCGAGATGGTGGGCAACTGGTTGGGCGCAACGGTGATGTTGACTGGAGCGGAAAGCGTTGAATGCAACCCGAAGTCCCAAGCGCGCGCGGTGAGCACGTGACTGCCTGCGCCGACGTCTTGGAACTGAAAATCAAAGGGCGCGACTGCAGATTCACCCTTGTGTATGTCATCGAGGAAATACTCAACTTTGCTGATGCGTCCCGAGTCATCCTCGACGTTGACCATGGTCCAGATGTTCTCAGGTGCGATGAAGCCAGCGTGTCCCGCCACGGGCGAGATGATGCTTACCGTTGGCGGACCACCCAGAATGAATACGTTGATCGGTGACGCGAAGGTGACTGAGCCTTGGGAGTCGCGCGCACGCGCGGTGAGGCCATGCGATCCCTCGGACGGATTAAGCCAGTTGAAGGTAGCGGTGGTCTGAGCGATGCCAGAAGGGAAGCCGCTGTTGACAGTGCCGATGCGCGTTGCGCCATCGAAAAAATCGACCGCGCTGATGCCGGGTGTGCCGCCGGCAGCTGCCGCCGGGTCGTTGACTGCGACACGAAGGGTCACGCTTCCGCCCGGCATCAGTTCAAAGTCGCTGCCGTTCTCCGGCAGGTTGAACGCAATGTTGGGCGGGGCATTTCCTGCCACGGCAGTCACACGGATCTTCAACAGCGGTGAATCGGACAACAGATTGGCATTGTCCTTGACCCGCGCTAGCAGGTCGTAATCGCCGGCAGCGGTCGGAGTCCAGCTCATCGTGGTGGTTTTTTCATTCGGACGACCGGCGACGGGGCTCAACACGAGCGCGGGCGAAATCAGCTCTCCGTTGGAGAAAATTTCGATCGTGCTGATGGTGCCATCGACGTTGACGTCGCGCGCCGTCACCGACAACGTGGTCGCTGTGTTGACGGCCAGGCTGGTGATCCTTGCTGGAAGTTCGATGCTAGCTACAGGCGCCGGATTGGCGCCGGAGGCCAGCACGGTAAACGCAACCCGTGGTGAATCTCCGCGAAACGCTGAACCCACTCCGCCATCTCTCGCCCGTGCCAAAAGCGTATGCGCTCCCTCAGGCATGCTGGCCGTCAACACCCCGGCTGCAGCCCACGTGTTGGCGCCTGGGGTCCGTGTGAGACTCCAAAGTGGCGTCGTTGCATTGTCCAAAAATACATCGACAGCATCGATACCCGTTTCGCCCGTGCCATCCTGCACATTGACCGCGATTGGCATCAATGCGCCCAATCGAACACCATCAGAATTCACTGGCTTGACAATGCGCACGCTTGGTACAAAGTTGCCACTGCCGTTGTCGTCGACGTAGACCTCAACCGCGTCGGAGTCGACGACGGGTCGCGCCGCGCCGTCCTTGACGCGCGCGCGGATGACGTAGCGGCCAGCGACCGCGGGGGTCCAACTGCTGGTCGACGTCCAGGTATTGCGATAGAGCGCCGATGCAACGGGCGCTACGCCGGTCACAATCACCTGTCCCGTCGTGCCCGGCCAGGGCGCAACGACGAAATCGATCTGCGAAATGACGCGGTCGTCGCTAGCTGACGCGCTTAAAGTGATCGCGCTATTGGGTACCTGGAATTGTCCGTCGACTGGCGCGGTGACTTTGGCGGTGGGTGTGGCGTCGGCCGTAACGGTGATCGGAACCGGACCGACGCGACGGGTTGCGCCGCGTTGGTCCTCTGTCTCGACATAGATTTCGTGCTGACCGACTGGCGGATTTTGCCAACTAAATTCTCTGTGCTCAGACACTGGCCCAGTGCGCCATACGACTTCATCCAGAAGTGTAGTGCCGGCATGGATGCTAATGCGCTTAATCCCTCCAGGCGGGCCGATCGGCGGATCAGGGTCGGTAACGTCGGCGATGATCGCGATGGTCGCTGGCGTCGGAAACTTTGTGCCTGCAATTGGACTGCGCACCTTGACGTGGGGCGCTTGATTTGAATTAACTTGCAACAGCGCGCGTTGCGACATGGCCTGATAGCCACGCGAGTCGGTGGCGATAGCGTAGATGAGGTGGATTGCGGGCTTTAGAGTCACTCCCGTTAGCTCGAACGGCATTTGCTCTCGAGTTCCAAGCGCTATTTGGCCTTCGGGATTGAGATTCGAAGCGTCAAAGAACTGGACCTTGGTGATCGCATGTGGAGACGACACGCCGGCCTGGGCACTGATCGCAATCTCGTCCGGATGAACGATGGTTCCCGACAGCGGATTCGTCATGGAGATCGTGGGCGCGGTGCCAGGATCTGTCAGAAAAACAAAGGTCTCATCGGTCTCTCCCGAGGCGCCACCCGCTGTATCAGCCCGAATTTCCATCGAGCAAACTGACTGCGTAGTGGGCGAGGTGAATGAGGCGGACCAAGTTTCTCCTGGCGCGTCGTCGTACTGCACATTCAAAGGCGCTCCGTCGCAAGTGACGGCCATCCAGAACTGCGACGTGTATCCCCCGGCCGGTTTGCCCTGGCACAGATAGCTGATTGATCCACCCACCGTCACCGGTACACCAGTTCCAAAATAGGACCAGCCGCCAGAAGGTCCACCTGCGCCTTCGACAATGACCTGATCGGGGTAGCCGCAGCCATCCCCTTCCCCGCCCTGCGCCTTCGCTACCGCGACCTGCTGGGCAGGCGCATGAGCGGGCGCGTCCTTCTCGAGAAACACCAGGCTGCCCGCAGTTGCCGCCGCCAACACACCACCGGCACACAATGCCAGTACCCAGAACTTTCGCGAGCGGATCAATGCCATGAGCTATTCACCTTGAGAAATACGAACATGCTCAAAATTCGTCTTGCCGTGATCGTGGACACAGCGAGCCGGAGTTCGAACAAAAGAATTGAGCCGCGCGAAAAATCGCATCTCAAGAACAGGGTGGACCGGGGAATCTAAAGAGGTCGGACAGTAATCAATCGGAAAATTGGCCGGGTTGTGATCATTCGATGCGCAGGCGGATCGACGACGCCAGCTATCT
The DNA here is from genome assembly GCA_031389245.1 of Lysobacterales bacterium. Taxonomy (GTDB): domain Bacteria; phylum Pseudomonadota; class Gammaproteobacteria; order Xanthomonadales; family Ahniellaceae; genus 0-14-3-00-62-12. Next base: position 4,983 of record JANMSL010000432.1, read on the forward strand.
GTCCGCTCACCGCAGATTGCTTCTGCTGCAGTCGGCAATGACTTGAAACCGATAGATTTGCGCGTGCGACGCAGTTGCCGTTGTCGCGGTTCCGAGTTGACTCTGAAGAAGTAGTGCGCGTGCGCCCGCGCATGTACTTCGCATTCAATCGGGCGTCGCCGCCGCGCCGACAGTCCGCCGTCTTGGTGGCTCTTCCGGAGGGCTTGCCGATAGACACGTTCGCTTTCTCAGTCCGAGTTCCACCGATCCGAGACCGCCAACAATAGGAATCGTCGGTCTTTCTTGCGGTCGTCGCGGTCGAATCCCACCGGGGCAGGACACTCTTGGTTGGCTTTGCTGGCCTCATTTCGGACACCTCGGTCGTAGTCACGTAGACCGGTTGCGCGTACTAGTCGCATCCGGCCCAGCCCAAGACGCGCAGTCAGGCCGAAAACTCGATCAATCGTGTTCGACACTACGTCGTCGAACTTCATTCGAACCGTCAAAATTCCGCTGCGCAGATCGAAATATTGACATGCTGACCCCGTCGCCTCTCGCCCCGAGACTAGCGAACGGGCATCAATGCGACCGCGAAAAGTACTCGAGTGTTTTTTTCATTGCCGGTCACGCGGGGCGCAGTGGTGGAGTCGCGTTTTTGGCCCATACGACGCCGCGATGGATGAGTGTGTGAACGCAAGGTCCGCAGTGCCCTAATTACTCACCCAGCCTGTCTCTGAGCAGCAACGCGCAAACTGAAGGGCCGTTCGTGCAGCGCGGTTAGTAGGCCGCGCAAATTTCCATCGATGCCGGCCTCAACTCTGGGCAAACGGCAGCCACCAGCGACAACGAAGCGCCGTATCACCCCCGAGCCACCAATTCGGCAGTGGAAGTTCATTAGGTTCATCGACTCAGCGCCCGCGCGCGGCGATACTTGTCGTTTCTGTCCTTGGAACCCCTGCATGTCCGCAATCTCCGCTGCTCGCCTGCAAGCTTTGTTTTCCTCGGTAATTGATCTGCCCGAGGGTGATCGCGAAGCCTTTCTGCTCGAGGCCTGCGGCGCGGATGCGGCCGCGCTGCTTGAGCTGCGCAGTCTGTTGGCCATGGATCAGACAATGGCTGATAGAACGATTCGTCCGATTTCGCCTGAGCTCTCGCGCATGCTGGCGGCAACGGCACCGGCGGATTCGCTGGTTGGTATGCGCGTGGGTGCGTTCGAACTCGGTGAGGAACTGGGGCGCGGCGGCATGGGCAGTGTCTATCGTGCCGAACGCGTCGACGGCAGTGTGGCGCAGCAGGTGGCGATCAAGTTCGTGCGCCGCGAACTGCTCGATGCCAGCACCTTGCGCCGGTTCCAGTTGGAGCGACAGACGCTCGCTTCGCTCGACCATCCCAATATCGCGCGTCTGATCGATGCCGCCGAGCTGGCCGATGGCACGCCTTATTTCGTGATGGAGTATGTCGCCGGCAAGCCGATCACCGAACACTGCGACAACGCGCGACTGGATGTTCGCCAACGCGTGACGCTGTTTCGTATTGTCTGCGCAGCAGTCATGGACGCACACCGCAATCTGGTGGTGCATCGTGATCTGAAGCCGGGAAATATCCTGGTCAGCGCCGCAGGGGTCCCCAAGCTACTGGATTTTGGTATCGCCAAACCATTGGCAACCGGCATCGACCCGATCGCCGCCGAGCACACCGGCACCGCGCATCGTTTTTTTTCGCCGATGTATTCGGCGCCCGAGCAACTGTTGGGCGGTCCGATTGGAGTCGGCTGCGATGTCTATGCGCTCGGGCTGCTGCTATACGAGTTGCTCGCCGGGACTCGGCCGTTTGACTTCACCGGCTTGAGTGCTGGGCAGATCGAACGATTGGTTACCACCGTGCCACCGCTTGCACCCAGCGCCACAGCACAGCGCATCGGTGCGGCGGAGCAGCTGCAGCGCCAGTTGCGCGGCGATCTGGACGACATTGTGTTGCGCTGTCTGCGTAAGTCACCCAGCGAACGCTACGCATCGGTTGAGCAATTGGACGCCGACCTGGACAACTTCCTCGCCGGCCTGCCAGTGCAGGCGCGCGGCGGACACGGTTGGTATCGGGCGCAGAAATTCGTACTGCGCAACACCGTTGCGGTGACCGCGAGCGTGCTGGTGGCGACCGCGTTGCTGATGGGTCTGGTGGCGTTCGCCTGGCAGGCGCGCATCGCCAATCAACAGGCGGGGATTGCCCGGCAACGCGCCGCCGAACTGGAGCAAGTCGTCAAGTTTCAAGTAGAGATGCTGGCGCAGGTCGACCCGATCCTCGCCGGGCAATTACTCAGTAGAGACATCAACGCCATGCTGGAAAAGGCGCTGGCGCTGTCGGGCACCGTGGACAGCGAACGCCTGGCACTGACATCGGCTTTCTCGGGCGCATGGCGACGCATCAATGCCACAGATGCCGCACGAAATCTGATCGACAGCACCATGCTCAAGCCGGCAGTAGCAGCGATCGACAAGCAATTTTCGGATCAGCCTTTGGTGGACGCCGCGCTGCGCCAAACGATTGCGGACCTTTACCAGCAGCTGGGCCTTCTGGACGCAGCCCTGCCGCTGCAACAGCAGGCGCTCGCGATTCGCAGAAAAATGCTGGCCGCCGCTGATCCAGAACTATTGAGTTCCGTTTACGGCATGGGCATGTTGCTTCATCTGCGAGACGATCTGGTTGAAGCGGAGACGCACCTGCGCGAAGCATTGGCGGGACGCCGCGTCAGCCTCGGCGAAGATGCTCCAGACACCCTGCTGTCGATCTACGAGCTCGGCGTGCTCCTGGTATCCCAGGGACGACAGCAAGAAGCCGAGCCGTACTATCGCGAGGCGTTGACCGGGCGCCGTCGCGTGCTCGGACCAGAACACGCGGACACACTACGTGCGATGAGTAGTCTGGGACGTTTGTACTCGGATCTGGGGCGGCTGTCGGACGCCGAGCCCTACATCCAAGAGGTCTTTGAAAC
>JANMSL010000500.1:0-2413 GCA_031389245.1 Lysobacterales bacterium
GGGCGGCATCGACGCCGTGCGCCGCATGGCGAAGACCGCGCGCGCCTTCGGCCTCAAGCCCGCACTGCACAGCGTCTACGAAACAGGCATCTCCACCGTCGCCAACCTGCACCTCGCCTCGGCGCTGCCCGAATTCGAGTATCCGAACGACGCCAGCCTGCACTTCATGTCGTCCGACATCCTGACCGAGCCGCAGGCTGTCGTGGATGGAAAAATGCAATTGCCCAAAGGATTCGGCCTCGGCGTCACGCTGGATCGAGCGAAGCTTGAAAAAGTCGCGCTGGAAACCGCGGAAATGCGCGCCTGAAAAGTCATTCACATAAAACTGATTCCGATCAGCGACTTGCTCAATTCTTGCGGCCTATCCTGAAAACACGTCGCCGATATAGTGAGTTAACGCACTGATTGAGCGAGCTATTTTCACACCAACCACTAGAGATCACCGCTAAGATAGGCCGCAATACTTCTTATGATTGAACGTTCGGCCGCACGTTTGCATCGATCACGACCTTGACCTCGGAGCAAATTCAAATTGGGACAAGGAGGCATCGCTTGCTGACGTCCATGCCCGACCAGGCGTTGACGCGCAAGCGCATCTTCACCCTTTCCCGTGCATGGCTCACGGTCATGCTCGTCGCGTTGGTCGCGTGCGCTGTCCCAGTTCAAGCGCAGAAGGCGAAGGTTCACCGCGTCGCTTTCATTGCCGCGGTCACCTCAGTATCCGAGCTCAGCGGCGCCGACCCGGTCAACCTGGCCGCGCGCGCATTCGTGCATGGCCTTCGCGATCTTGGCTATGTCGAAGGACGCAATCTCATGCTTGATATCCGCACGCTCGAGGGCCGTTACGAGCGCACGCCGGAAATTCTGGGCGATATTGTTCGCTTGAGGCCCGATGTCATCTTCAGTTCGTCGCAAATCGTCGTCGAGCGTCATCTGAAGGCAGCCGCTGGCATCCCTGTGGTCACGGTCGCCAGCTGGAGTTTGGTGGAATCGGGGGTGGCGCAAAGCCTCGCCCGTCCAGGCGGAACGGTCACGGGATTCATGATGGATGTAGACGCGGGGGTTGAAGCCAAGCGCATCGAGCTGCTGCGTGAGACCATTCCGGGCACGATGCGCGTCGCCTACCTTGGACATCCTCTTGCGTGGGAGAGCGCTGCAGGCAAGCGTGTCTTGGAGGCCGCCGGAAAACTCGGCATATCGCTCTTTCATGTCTCATACACCGGAACGGACCTCGACGCCGCGTTCGCCAGCATCGAGCGGGAAGCCCCGGATGCCGTATTCGTCCCTTTCGGCTCGACTTCATTCGCGAATCGACAACGAATCGGCCAATTCGTTTCTGCCAAACGTCTGCCGTGCATCGCGGCATACAGGGAGATCGTAGAGCACGGTTGCCTCATGTCCTATGGCGTGGATGTAAGTGACGTCCACCGTCGCGCGGCTGGCTACGTTGCAAAGATTCTCGAAGGCGCGAAGCCGGGTGAATTGCCGATCGAGCAACCGACCAGGTTTGAACTCGTTGTCAACATGAGGCAGGCGAAGGCCCTTAGCCTCCGAATCCCGCAGTCGATCATGCTGCGCGCTGACCGGGTGATCGAATGATTGGGACCGACGGTCGGCCACCGAGGGTCCATCGCACCTGCGGCCGAACAACGGCTTGCAGGACGACGCGCCAAAGGCGGCGCGCGCCTGAAGCCGGACGTTGGGCGCAAAGCTCTTTCAGATGAATTGTTCGTGGCTGAACAAAAGGAGGCGCAATGGCGACTTATGTACTTGTCCACGGTGCATGGCAGGGCGCGTCTACCTGGGCCTTTGTCGAGGAGGGACTACGCGCGAGGGGTCACAAGGTCCACACTCCAACCATGTCAGGCGCAGGCATTCGCCAATACGAACTCAGGCCCGAAATCTCCCTGGAGACGCATGTCAAGGATGTGCTGGGAGTACTTGAGTTCGAGGATCTGCGAAACGTTATCTTGGTCGGACACAGCTATGGGGGGATGATCATCACTTCCGTGGCCGAACACGCGGCGGAGCGCTTGGCGACGCTGGTATATGTAGACGCGTTCGTACCCAAGGACGGCCAGTCGGCCTTCGAGTATTTCCCACCGTGGCTAGCAGACGCCCTCGCTCAACAAGCCGACGAGCTCGGTGATGGGTGGAGATTACCGGGCTTCGAAGGACGACTTGATCTCTGGGCGCTGAAGCAGGGACCACACCGGGACTTCGTGCGGACAAAGCTGACCGACTTTGCGATCTCCTGCTTCAAGAGCCCCGCAAGGCTTCCGACCGATGCCGCCACTAGACTCAAACGCGCCTTCATTGCGTGCAAAGCCGAAGGCTACAGGCTCGGAGAAGTGTTCGAGCCGTTTGCCGCCCAGGCGCGTCGCGAGGGCTGGTCGTACATAGCCCTCGCGAC
>JANMSL010000509.1:0-1944 GCA_031389245.1 Lysobacterales bacterium
GCCCCTGGCGCCGCGCATGCCGAGCACTCGCCGGATGCCACTGCAACGCAATCGACGTTGACGCTGAAAAGCCCGGACGCGCGCGCACAGAAAATTCGCAGCAGCTACAGCAAGTTCGAGTTCCGCATACCGATGCGCGATGGCAAGCGACTGTTCACCGCGGTGTATGTGCCGAACGCTGCCAGCAAGGCCAAGCGCTACCCGATCCTGATGACGCGTACGCCGTACTCGGCGGCGCCGTATGGCGTGGATCGTTACCGTAGTGTGCTCGGTCCGACCGAGCAGTATGAGAAGCAAGGATTCATCTTCGTGATCCAGGATGTGCGCGGTCGCTTTTTGTCCGAAGGCGAGTTCGTGAATATGCGTCCGCAGATCGACAACAAGTCACCGGTGGACGTCGACGAGAGCACCGATAGCTACGACACCATCGACTGGTTGGTGAAAAAACTGCCACACAATAATGGCAAGGTCGGCATCTGGGGCATTTCCTATCCGGGTTTCTACACCTCGGCCGGCGCCATTGATTCTCACCCGGCATTGAAGGCGGTTTCGCCGCAGGCGCCGATCGCCGATTGGTTCCGTGGTGATGACATGCATCGTCATGGCGCGTTCAATCTGCAGCTGGCGTTCGCGTTTTTCTCTGGATTCGGCAAGCCGCGACCGGAGCCCACGGACGATGAGGAATTCAAGCGCTTCGCGTTCGGCACGCCCGATGCGTACCAGTTTTTTCTTGATGCCGGGCCGCTGTCGCAGCTGGACACGCAGCACTTCAAAGGCGGAATCCCATTTTGGAAAGAGGTGGTCGCGCACCCGAACTACGATGGCTTTTGGCAAAGTCGCAACCTGCTGCCGCATCTGAAAAACATCAAGGCCGCAGTGCTGACTGTTGGCGGCTGGTACGACGGCGAAGACCTGTACGGGCCGCTGCAAACCTACGCCGCGATCGAACGGCAAAACCCGGGTATCCACAATACCCTGGTGATCGGCCCATGGGTGCATGGAGGCTGGTTGCGTGGCGATGGCGCCACGCTGGGCGACAGCGACTTCGGTTTCAAGACTGCATTGAGTTATCGGCCACTGGAGCTGGCATTCTTCAATCAGCATCTGCGCGAGGGCAAAAGCGCCGAGTTGCCAGAGGCAATGGTATTCGAGACCGGGGCCAATCGCTGGCGACAGTTTGATGGCTGGCCACCCAAGGGGCTGCAGGCGAAGACACTTTACCTAGGCGAGCACGGCGCGCTTGGTGACGTCGCGCCGCTCGCCGCAGCCGGATTTGATGAGTACCCCAGCGATCCGGCCAAACCGGTGCCTTACACGCTTGAGGTTTCGCAGCGCTGGGGCCGGCATTACCTTGCCGAGGACCAACGCTTCGCTGCGCGCCGACCGGATGTAGTCGTGTACCAGACCGAGCGCCTGCAGCAGGACCTGACCATTGCCGGGCCACTCGAAGCCAGCATGTTTTTCAGCACCGATCAGAGCGACGCCGACCTCGTGGTCAAGCTCGTTGATGTCAACCCCGGCAAGCAACGTGGCTGGACCGACAATGATGCCGATGCCGGCAAGCGCGACTACGGCGGCCAGCAGACGCTGGTACGTGGCGAACCATTCCGCGTGCGCTTTCGCGATGGGTATGCAACGCCCAAGGCATTGACGCCGAACGAAGTGACGCCAGTGAAGTTTGCGCTCAACGACGTTCTGCATACGTTCAAGCGCGGCCACCGCATCATGCTGCAAGTGCAATCGAGCTGGTTCCCGTTTGTCGATCGCAACCCACAGCGCTATGTGCAGAATATTTTTGCGGCCACCGCAGCCGATTACGTCAAAGCCAACCACCGTATCCACCGCTCCTCGGCCCATCCGAGTTCGATCCGGATGCAGGTGCTGCCGGGGTTGGACACGGACTGACGCTTGCGTGGACCACGCATGAATTTGGGCTAATCGGGC
>JANMSL010000546.1:0-4688 GCA_031389245.1 Lysobacterales bacterium
CCACATAGCTGCCCTTGTCATACTCGAATGCCTTGTCGATTTCCTTCCACGGTACCTCTTCCCCGGTCTCTGCATTGACTCGCTCATAACGGATTGGCGTGTTGTCACGCGCATCCAACATGCGGAAATGCAGGTCCACCCGTCGCTCGCCCGACATCAGCGACACCGGAACGTTGAGCAGTCCGAAAGAAAGTGTTCCGGTCCAAATCGGTCGCGGCATGATGAGTTCCTATTGCGAGTGCGAATTGACGCGCAGCAGTCAATATACGCGCAACGGACCCCACACGGCCACTTCGACCGCCGGTCGCCGCGTCATCGGCTGGTAACAACGGCATGGCATCGTTCACAGGTAAGAAAAGGCCAACAACTTCACATCAACCACGACGCAACAACCATAACCAGGAGAAACGCCACCTTCGAAAACATACTGCTCTACGGGTTCATTGTTTTTGTATTCTTCATCATCGGCCGAGGCATGATTCGGCACCAGCGGGAAGTTCGCCTTCGGCGATATCAGTTCCCAGCGGGCTTGCGACGCAAGCTGACGCACCGTTTCCCCCAATACAGCAACGAGCAATGGCGTGAAGTCCTGGAGGGCCTGCGCGATTGGTTTGCGGTCGCCCGTCGCGCCGGCAGCTTGCCGATCTCCATGCCGTCGCAGGTGGTGGACGAGGCTTGGCATGAGTTCATCCTGCACACACGCAGCTACCACGAGTTCTGCAGTGAGGTGCTTGGGCGTTATCTGCATCACGTCCCCGCCGAAGCGATGCAGTCGCCGATTCAAGCCCAAGAGGGACTTCGGCGTACCTGGAAAATCAGCTGCATGCGGGAGGGCATCAGCCCGCGCCAGCCGCGCGTACTGCCGCGATTGTTTGCACTCGACGCCATGCTGGGCTTTCCCGGCGGATTCACTTATGCGGTGGATTGCCGGCGCCCAGGCAAAGATGCAGGGATTCACTGCGCATCGCACATCGGTTGCAGTTCCGCTGGCGGCAGCGGTTGCGGCAGCAGCGGATGTGGCAGCGGTTCTGGCGATGGCAGCGATGGCGGCGGCAGTGGCTGTGGCGGAGACTAGCTCTGACTGAATATGTGGCCTTGGGAAGCTCTGAATAAGCCACCACGTCGACTTCGCTGTAGATCTTATCTTTTGCCACTCTCTGAAACACCCGCGGTTTTTCGCCCCCTGACTCAGGGGGTTATCCAGGCTCCGAACCTGTTCAGAGGCTCCCTTGCTGTCAGCACCCTTCGGGGTGGTTTTCTGCGATGCGCAAGGCAGCGGCCAAAGCAGAATTGCTGTGGCCACAGGCTGAAGCGCCCGGTGTCGAGCCGGTGCTTCGCCTGTCGCCGCATCGCTTCAACGTATTCCATTGGGCTGGCGAACCGTCTGTCGCGCCGCCCGTGTGTCTTTGGCTGCGCAGTTGCAGGCCGTAAGTTGATCGCAGCTGCCCGTGCCCCTGGTTCTATACTGCGTCATGCAAGGGGGTTGAGTCTTCATGAGTATCGCGACGCAATTACTTGAACATGCTTGCCGTAGGCTCCAGCTTCGCTCGCAAGCGGTTGTGCGGCGAATGGCGCATCGGCCGCGGGCGTCGATTGCTTTGCCCAGCGTTGCCGGCTGAGCGAGTACAGCGCGTGCTCTCGCCAGCGCAACGACTGCTCGAGCCCGGGGCTCTGCTGCAAGGCGCACTGTTCCGCGACCTGCTTGGATCTCGCGAGATCGCGCTCGAGCCTGGCAAGCGCCTGGGCGTGTTCCGGCTGGTACGCGAGATTGGGCGTGGCGGTATGGGTGTGGTCTGGCTCGCCGAGCGCGATGACGGCGAATACAGTCAGCAGGTCGCGATCAAGTGCATTGTCGATCGCAGCAGCGAGCGCGGCGCCGAGCTGTTCCGGCGCGAGCGGCAGATTCTCGCCGAACTGCGCCACCCCAATATTGCGCGTCTGCTCGACGGCGGGCGCAGCGATGATGGCTTGTTGTGGTTTGCGATGGAGCTGGTCGAAGGCGTTGCAATCGATCGGCATGCGCGCGCGGCTGGGCTTTCGCTGGATGCACGCTTGCGCCTGTTCATGTCGGTGATTGATGCCGTCAGCGTCGCCCATGCGCGACTGGTGATACACCGCGACATCAAGCCGGGCAACGTCCTGGTGGACGCGGATGGGCGCGCCAAATTGCTCGACTTTGGTATTGCTGCGCTTGCTGATGATGACGCTGCCGCGCGCGCCTATTCACCGGGCTGGGCGAGTCCTGAACAGCAGGCAGGCGATAGTGTTGGCACCGCATCCGATCAGTATCAGCTCGGGCTGCTGTTCGATGCCATGCTCAGAGTTGACGAGAGTTCGACCGCCCAGCGTGTCGCGGGCGTGTGTCACGAACCAGCCTGCTGGATCGAGATGCCGCGGTATCGGCAGCAGGAGCTGTGCGCAGTGCTTGCGCGCGCATGCGCGCAGGCCGCCGAAGCGCGCTACCAATCGGTTGCGGAACTCGGGCGCGAGCTGGAGCGAATGCTTGAAAAGCGTCCGGTCAGCGCGATCGGGCGACGCTTCGCTTATCCCCTCGCGTGTGCCATGCGCCGCCGGCCCGGTGTGTTTGTTGCCAGCACCGCTGCAGTGCTGCTGATTGTGGTGTTGGTTGGTGCATTCACCTGGCGGCTGGCGCGGGAACGTGATAACAGCCGTATCGAGGCTGCGCGCGCCGAAGCGATCAAGGATTTTCTCGTCGGCCTGTTTCGCGACGGCGATCCTACGCGGGGCAGCGACCCCGATCTGTCGGCACGCGATCTGATCCAGTCAGGTGTTTTGCGCGTTGAGGTCGATCGATCCTTACCGACGGACGCGCGCTGGGAACTGATGCAACTACTCGCTGACATCCAGTTGCGGCTAGGGGATGGCGAACACGCAGCGGCACTGCTTGAACGGATCGATCGTTCCAAGCTTGACCCGGGCGATTTCGCAGAACTGGAGGGTCGTCTCGACGTCTTGCGTGGCAGGCCGAACGATGCCTTGCGTCACCTCACCGATGCACTCGCACATGAAAATACGCCAGAGCGTCAGCTATTGCTCGCTCGCGCAGAGAGCGATGCGGGGCAGAGCGCCGAGGCGGCCAACAGGTTGGAAGTATTGCTGCGCGAAGCGTCGCGGCTGCCGGATGCGCTTGCCGCGAGCGCCTGGGTCGGACTCGGTGTGCTTCACTGGCGCGACGGCAAGCCCAAAGATGCGCTGCTTGCGTATGACCGTGCGCTCGAGCGCGCAGAGCGGGCCTCGGAATCGGTGTCGCCGGTGGCGCTACGCATCAACAAGGGTCTCGCGTTGATCGATCTGGGTCGCTTCGATGAGGCTCTGGCAGAATATGCGCAGGCCGAAGGCGAGCTGACCCGCTTTCCAAACTTCAAGCATCAAGGCCTGATTCTGCAGAACCGCGGCATGGCTTTGTATCGACGTGGCGACATTGACGAAGCGCAGGCGGTCTGGATGACTTTGCTGGGTCTGGTTGATGACGGTGTCAATCCAGGGCTTGAGGCGAGCACCGTGCACAATCTTGCAACGACTGCCGACAGCGTGGGCGATCCGGTGACATCGATCGATTATTCATTGCGTGCCGAAGCGCTGCGCGAACAGCTTGGCGATGCGCCGAGCGCTCTGTCATCGCGGATCAATGTGATCGCAAAACTTTATTCTGTCGGGCATGCCGAGGCGGGCGTGCGCATGGCTGCCGAGGCTACCGCGCGTGCGCAACAGATGCAGCGGCCAGATCTTGAGGCACGGGCTCGGCTGGGCGGAGCCACCAGCGGCTGTGTGCTCGAACCGCAGAGCTGTGCCGCGTCGCTGGAAGCATCGGCAGCGCAATTTGCCAAGCAGGACAATCAAGTAAAATTGCTCGAAACTCTGGAGAAGCTTGCGCTGCTGGCGTTTGAACGGCGCGACCAGGCGACACTGGAACGAACGAATGCAGCCTTTGCCGCCGCGATAGGCGCCTCCACCGATAGCGCGCTGGGTTCGCGCATTGGATTGCTGCGTGTTTTGGCGACGCGTGATCCGATCGCGATCGCTGCGCGGGCAAAAGACGAATGGCGCGCGCGTTATGCGCTTGTCCTCCTCGCCATTGAGCGCGGCGATGTGGGCGCAGCCCAGCGTGAACTCGCGTTGCTGACGACGGAGCAGTCTGACCGGTACTGGCTACTGCACGAGCGCGTTGCGCTATTGGCCCGGGATGCGCCAAACGCAGCGCGGGCACGTGCCGAACGCGCGAAGTTGCGCGAACAGGTGCAGTCCTTGCTGCGTCGCGGCTGAATAATTCAGAAGTTGCGCGAATTTCGGTGCCACTCGCATCGCGTTTCTAGCGCAAAAGACAACACCGAGCAAAAAGCTCTACTCGCTCCCCGATGCTCGCGGGGGTAAGGACCGGCGCTTGCGCGCCGCAGGTACGTGACCGGACGCACGCACCGTGGACATGCCGACGGGCCGGACGGGTTGGGGAGGGGTCAGGGAGCACGCGCTCTTGCTGACTTTCATGCTACGCGGGTGCCGCTCCCTGCGGCAGGAAGCTTTACTCCCTCCCCGATGTTTGGGGCGGGTTGGGGAGGGGTCAGGGAGCACGCGCTCTTACTGACTTTCATGCTGCGGGTGCTGTTCCCCGCTGCATGAAGCTTTGCTCCCCGATGTTTGGGGAGGGTTGGGGAGGGGTCAGGGAGCAC
>JANMSL010000582.1:0-2326 GCA_031389245.1 Lysobacterales bacterium
CAGACACTGACGATCGCCAGCAACTCGCTTAATGCTACCGAGCTACGGTTGAATGCCGTGGCTCCCACGCTTCCGCTGGGTTCGAAGATCACGCTGCAGGCAGCGACCGTGCTCACCGATGGCTCGACCCTCTTTGCCGAACCGACTGTTTTTGAATACACCGGCATCTCGCCGCCGAGAGCGTATTTCATGGGCCAGCGATGCACTCCATCCGGGGTTGATTCTGGCTTGACAGTGTCATCGTTGGGCGCGAGTTGGGTTTGTGTTGAAGAGGCGCTACTGGGCTTGCCGGTTGAGCCAACTCTGACGGTAATCGGCCGTGACGGCTCGGCACGCACGCAGGCGCCGGTTAGGCTCATCGACGGCGTAGTTCTGTTCGAGTTGCCTGATCCCAACTGTCGCGAATTGATCGCTCGCGCCAAGAGTTCGACCGGGCGCAGCTACGTCTCACGCACTGCTTGCGACGGCGCTATCAGCATGCTTGATTTCACGCGCGTGGCTCCTGTGATTCAAGAGAGCTGCGATGCCTCGCCAAACCACTCGATGAGTTTTGCAGCGGCGTTTATTCCGCTGAACTCTGCACGAGTCACGCGAGTACGAGCGGACTTCGCACTTCAGGATGGCACACGGCGTGTGGTGCTTGATCTGGTGGACCCGCCCGCAGTCAATGCCGGCTGCGCCGCTAGCCCCTTGTGCTTGCGCGAGCTAGGCCTTGCCGGTGAATTCGATGCAAGCGGCATACCCGACGGGCAATATGAAATGAGCTTCGAGGCTACCCTTAGTGCGGGTGAACCCGTGCGTGTGCCGAGAATTTTCTACGTCGATCGAACCCCTGCGACAATGGATATCCGAGTGCCGCGCGAAGGTCGCCGTGAATGCGCGCGCCACACCTATCCCGATGACTTCTCCATCACCGCACACTTTCCAGTTGACGCGGTTGCAGAAGACGCTTCCGGGGTTTCCACGCAATTACGTTTCGCGCCCATTCCACCGGCGACGTGGCCGTTCCAGTGGACTGCTCCACCGCCACAGGAATGGGAGCTATTTGGGCCGTCGCCAGGAACAGACACCCAGGCGTTGCGCCGAACGGCAATTGCCAGCCGTGGCGAGAACGCCGTCAAGTACCCGAACAGCGTCCCGCTTCCCGTTCCGCCGGGTGGCGTGCAAGGGGTAGGTGAAATTTCGGGCCCGTTGCAGGCGCAATTCGCAGCACTCAACTGGGGCGGTGCACCGCAATGCCGGGTGGTCAATTTCTACTCTGATATCGGTGTTGAACTGGATGCAAATTTTGCTGTGGGAACCGTGCTTACACGCGACCAACTGCCGTTCGCGGTGATCAATCCGATGGGCGCCATTGGAACGCGCGTAGCTGAAATACGCCTGCGTGCCGACGAGCCGGTGCTGGTTCGTATCGAATTGATGCGCGGTGAAACAGCGCAGGCGGCGATAGTCGTCGCGGAGTTGGGCCCAGCTACGGCGTATGTCGAAGGCGTCCACACTATTTTCTGGAATGGGACAGACGACAGTGGCGCGTTGGTAGCCGACGGCACCTACTGGCTGAGAATTGTTGCCAGCGATGATTGTGGGCACGAGCTAGTCATTGATCGAGGTGTGGTTGTCGATACCACGGGTCCGACCGTGTTGTTCCAGATTCCCGAGGTCGGGGCAACCATCGATAGCCTGCTCGTTCGCATTGAGGGCGAAACCGAGGACGCAAGCGGCGGCAGCTATGTCCTGAGCGCTGAGTCGGCGACTTCAATACTGGTAGGCAACGGAACGATCGGCCGTTCCAACGAGCCTTATCCAACGTTTGCGCACACCTGGAACCGGGGCGACATCAGCGGTCCGGTGATCCTGCGTGTGACCGCGACTGATCTCGTCGGCAACAGCAGCGTCACCGAACTTCCGATCCAGCTTGCACCGCGTCCGAGTCATCTTTTCGACGATGCCGAGGCCGTGCCCGAGCTGTATTCCCCGAACGGTGATGGCCAGTTCGACCGCGTGGATATCCGCTACGCGTTGGCTGCAAATGTCGATGTAAGCGTGCGCGTGCTGCGCGGCGACGGTTCGTTGCTGAGCGTATTGCAAAATGCCGAACCCAAACTGGCCGGCAATCACGCCCTGCAGTGGAGTGGTCAAGGCCTACCGACTACGGCAGCTGACGGCAGGTATCGCGTTGAGTTGCGCGCGGTAAATGCGTTGGATCCTCTACAAGTTGAAGTCGTCTTGCTGCCCGTGACGGTTGATATTTCGAGTCCACAGTTGACCGTGGTAACGCCCACCGGCAATTACTCCAATGGCGCTGGCTTACTCACAGTCAGCCTTG
>JANMSL010000612.1:0-4375 GCA_031389245.1 Lysobacterales bacterium
ATCCTTCAGAGCGAAGTCAACGCGTGGCAGCAGGCTCGAAACACTGCGCAGCAAACCATCGAGTGGAAGTTCACTCGCCAGGATGCGGATCAGAAGCTCGGTCGGCATTACGTTCCGAAACTTGCGTGTTGATGTACTAGCGCCGCACTCTCTTGCCCATCACGGAAGGTAAAAGCTTGAACTTCTCAAAGTCTCTTGACGAAATAAAGCTCTATCTGGAACACCAGTACCAAAAGATCTCGCGCGCTCCGCTTGCGTACAAGCAAGCTCCACTCATCGCACTGACCATGCACTACGCCATGCGAGCGCTAACGGAAGGCTCGAGCGCGGCGGCGATGGAGCCTGACGACGCCAAGGCGTTTGCTATCCACGAAGCCCGGCGTATGTGCAGCCTTGTTCCGTTCGCGACCTTCGATCTGCCTCGCCAAACAGCGGGCCTCGTAAACGACAATCAAACTCTGTGGGAAGCAGTGGTCAGCCGCAGCGCAGACCCAATGATGTTCCACACGCACATCTGCGCGGGACTAGTCGGCCCGGATGCCTTCGTCGACTACATTGCCACGCTTGCGCCAACTGAACAGGCTGTCTTAGACCACCTGCGCCCATCCGCAAACCAGCTACGAAACACCGGCGAGACAGCACCGGAAAACGCATCCTACGATCAACTGCCAAATGCTTATGGGAAGTTTGGGCTCTCCAGAACAAACCCGGTGCCTTGCAGCGCAGAACCTGGCGCGCTGCTTGCCTATCTGCTCTCGCTCAGAAAAGATGACTCCGCTCTGGGGCTGAAGATAACTATCAAGCAATTGCGAACGGTCGCGTGCCTCGATGTAACGCGACACCCGATTATTGAGTATTGTGCGTCGCCGTTCAGTATCTCAGGTGGAGCCGCTAAGGGCTACGCGCCGGAAAATTTATTCGTTATTCCAAAGTTCTCTTTCAATTCCCCTAGGCCGCCTACGGGATTTTATTACTTTGACTTGAGCACTGAAAATGTTGGTGAAACCGTCTGCATGCATTGCGGCGCTATCATTGCATCGCTTTTCGCCTACATGGAGGGCTGCCCAGTCTGCGGTAAAGGCCATGGCGAGTCCAAAATGGACAATCTTCGTTGGAAGTGTAGTCTTACAGCGTTCAGCAACAAGCATTGGTCTACTGTGGAGATGCATGAGAATGCACTCTCTATCAAGACCACAAACGCTCCGAGCCGGCCAGCCCAGCAAGTGTTAACTGAATATCTTGGCGAGTCGCAGCAGGCTGAATCACGCGCCAAATTCTTGAAGCCAGCGCGCCGAATACAACTGTGATCATGACCCGTCGACAATGACGCAATATGCCCGAATACGACCTGTCCTTCGCCCGAAAGCTCACCGAGACCGCGTCCCTTCTTGCTGCACAAGGTCTCACTTCGCTCGAGGCGAGGCGCGTCGTCCTCTATCTCGGCCTCCTCGCGACTGAGATCGGTATCAAGGCCATGCTTGAGCAGGCAGGGGAACCGGTCGCCAAGATTCGAAAGCACTCACACAATCTCAGAGCACTCACCCGTGAACTTGGGAAGTGCGAGGTAGACATCGAGCTTGCGGCGGGTGTATGGAAGCCAGTCTCTGCGGCGAGGATTCGGGCCATCGAAATCGGCGACGCCAGTGGTGCTGTGACTGTTGGAAAAGTACTCGAAGCAGAGGCGCACGGCGCTTCGACTTATCCGAACCAAATCAGATACGGCCCGTTGCTGCGCCACTTCCCCGCAGAAGTCGTGGTGAGAATGGCCACCGACGTCGTAGCCTTTGCGGAGAAGCACTGGTCGACTATCCGCAAGTGACGCTAACCTCTACGTCAGCCAGCACATCTCGCAACGGAGGTTGTTATCGCGGATTCCAAGCAGATCGCAGGCATAGTCGGCCCGACGCTGGTCGCCGTCCTCGTGTCGGAATTTCCGTTGGTTCAGCCGCACCTCTACGACAGTCAGATCCCGCCCGTGGTGTACCTGTCAGGCGTACTCATGTTTGTCGCCGGTCTTGCTGTCGTCCGCGCACACAACATTTGGGCGCGGAACTGGACCGTCCTGGTCACACTGATTGGCTGGTCCTTTCTGGTCCTGGGGCTGATCCGAATGTTCGCCGCCACCCAGTACCAGCAAGCTGCGGCGGGCACGAGTTCAGCGGTGTTCATGTTGCTCGAAGGCATTCTGTTGGTCATTGCCCTAGTCGTCACGTATCAAGGGTACCGTCGCCCGCCGAAATAGCATGCCCGCCTTGTCTCCATACGTGCGTGCATTCGTTGGCCGAGCCTGGCACGCGGGTCCAAGCCTTGACTCATCAACGCGGGTCATCGCGCCGCGGTCGGAATGGGGCTCGCATGCAGGGCGCCTGGCGTTGCGCGGCACGAGCCACTTCCTGCGCCACGTCTACGCCCGCTCCACCCGGCATTGGAAGCAGTTGAACCTGGAGCGGATGTGCACGTAGGCAACTTCGGGATCGGCCAATGTCTTGCGGCACCTCGCGGTGAGATCCTTGCCGGAGACGACTGCCCCGGTTTCGTATCTGATCCAGTCGTCACGCCCATAGCCACGAATGAGCGCTGGCTCCAGATGAGCGAACCAATCCGGGAGTCGATCGGTCTCGTAGTTCGCGCACTCCTGCGTGTGCAGAAAGATCGGTCCCGCTTCAGCGTAGGGCTGCGGCACGGCGAACGGGCGGTAGGAGAGGACGAGCTTCTCATCGCCCTCAGCAATCAGTTGCAAGCAGTGGCGGCACGGGTTCGCCAGGCCTTGTGCCATCCGTCGCAATGGTCGCTGCCCATTCGCATCCAGAGCGCCGGTTTGAAGTTGACGGGCCACCTCGCGCGGAATGCCTCGCACAACAAGTCTCATCGCATCTCCTCGTGGGCAAAAGTAGGTACGGGCAGTATTTCACCGCAGGCACGCACGAGAAGCACGCCACTTTCGGACCTGTGATTGCAGTGCCAGCAATGCCGTTCTGCGTGCGCCGCGGTGCCGTCCCTTCGATCGCGAGGATGCCCAAAAGGCTGCGCCTTTTATGCACCCGTCATGTCAATCGTCGGGCCTCGCGCAGGCCCACGCACTTCAGGAGAACTCATGTTTGACCACGTCAAATTCGGCGTCAGCGACTATGCAGCGAGCAAGGCGTTCTTCCTCAAGGCGCTCGAACCGCTCGGCGTCGCTGTGGCCTCGGAGGGCCCGCCGTCGTACGGTATCGAGCTCATTTCAAAGGGTACGGCTTCCTTGTGCCTGTACCAAACCGAGGAGAAGCCGGCGCATCTTCACTTGGCGTTCACGGCCGAGAATCGCCAGCAAGTCGAAGCTTTCTATCGCGCGGCCCTGGAGGCGGGTGGCAAAGACAATGGTGCGCCGGGTCTGCGCCCGCACTACCACGCGAACTACTTTGCCGCTTTCGTCATCGGTCCGGACGGGCACAACATCGAAATGGTTTGCCACGAACCCGAGGCCTGATCGGGTCGCCAGGGGTTCGCTAGCCTCCAGCCCCCACACCACCCACCGTGCGGGTCCGCAGTGGGCGGTTCAACAAATTGGCTCGCACGAGGAAGCAGTCGATTCCTTCAAGTGGTGTCGCCCTGGGCCTTGCACCAAAGGTCCTTCACGCTGACCGGGCCTTGCGCTTTCGACCACGCGTTGGCCGCCCCGCGGTCTAGTGCGTATTGCGGATCGCCGTGCGGGCGCGGACTTCAAGCCCGTACTTCTCGATCCGGTAGCGCAGGGTGTCGCGCGAGATGCCCAGATCGCGTGCCGCCTGGGTGATGTTGCCGTCGCTGGCCTCCAGCGCGTTGACCAGCGCCTGGCGCTCCATTTCGGGTAGGGTCGCCTCGACGCTGGGCCGGGCCGCCCGGGCCGGCGCTGCCGCCGCGTCCGCTTCACCCGGCAGGACTGCACCAATGGACGACAAGCCGAGATGCCGGATCGAGATCGCATCGCCGGTGTTGAGCAGCACGGCCTGTTCGATCGCGTTGCGCAGCTCGCGCACATTGCCGGGCCAGGCGTAGCCGAGCAGTATGGCCTCGGCCGCTTCGCTCAAGGCCGGCACGGCCTTGCCGTAGCGCGCGGCGTGTACTTGCAGGAAGTGGCGGGCCAGCAGCAGGATGTCCTGGCCGCGTTCGCGCAGCGGCGGCAGGCGCAATTGCACGACGCCCAGGCGGAAGTACAGGTCGGCACGAAAGCGGCCCTCGCGCACCAGGGCCTCGAGTGGGCGATGGGTCGCGGCGACGATGCGCACATCGACGCGCTGCTCGCGCAGGCTGCCGAGGCGGCGCACCGTTTTCTCTTCGAGGAGTTTGAGCAGCTTGGCTTGCAGGGCGATGTCCATATCGCCGATCTCGTCGAGAAACAGGGTGCCGCCCTCGG
>JANMSL010000614.1:0-2877 GCA_031389245.1 Lysobacterales bacterium
GTAGAGGACCTGATCCAGACACCCAGGGCGCAAGCGTGACGTCAACGGTCGCACTGCGCAGCGAAAGGAGCTGCTCCGACCAAGCAATCGCCTGATCGATCACAGATTCCCGATCAAGATCGGCAACGCCCGCGTACAGAACCTTGATCAGTTTCAAAGGCCAGGCACCGCCGCCGACAAATTCGTGAACGGGCAGCGCGCCAGTGCGCGACCCGAACGGATTGGCATTGCACGCGCGCGCGTCGGCATCGGTACTCGTGCGCATGTGACAATCCTGACAATCGGTGACCCGCACGCTGCTGGCAGTCGTGCTGCCAGGGCGCTCAAACGAATCCACCAGGAACGCGTTGCCAAAGCTGCTCTGGCGCCACTCCGAAAAAGTACGCTCGGCAGGAAACGGCAGACCGGTGTCGCGACCGGTGTTGGTCAAATTGGGCACGATCAACGTCTTCAGCGCCAAACCGGTGTCCATGATGGGCGAAGAAACGTCATGGCAGGTGCCGCACATCGCGCTGGAAACGGTAAAATTCGAGTACGCCCATACATGTGGCGCTGTCAGCGTGTCCTTGGCCGTGTAGTTGTAAGGACCATAGCGGCAGGGCTGATCGCCGCATTCGCCCATGTTGCTGAAATTGGCGTCATCCAACCAGAAGTTTCCGCTGCCCGCTGGCGCCGTGGTCGCGCCCGGTCCCAAGGGCTTCATGCGATGACACTGGTGGCAGGTCACGCCAGAGTAATCGGTCTGCGACCCATCGTCAGCAGTGAAATCGCCGCGCAGAAGGCATCCGTTGCTGCCGTTGACCGTCTCACCAGGAATCGCAGAGTTGCCGGTCTTGCTGACGCGGCCACCCAGCCAACCAACCGGCGAGTGGCAGCGCAGACACCAGTCACCGACGCCCGGCTGATCGCGATTGGCCACATCCAATGCGGCCCAAAACAACGGGTCGCGTGCGGCGTGCGCCATCATCGAACCGGACCAGGTGGTATGCGGCACGAAGGTGCTGCCCGGCAGCGCTGTGTCGCCGTGACATGAGCGGCATACGACAGGTTCTGCCAGCCTGGTCAACAAACCCGGCTGGGTGCCATGCGGCGTAAAGTCGATCGCTGCCAACGGCGGCAGCCAACAAGCGAGCAGCAGCAGCAATACAGACGCCAGCTTGCCGCCGATGGCCTTGCATGCATCAAATCGAAGCAAAGGCGCACCCCAAGCGTCGTCAGCCAATCTCCATTTTAACATGCTGACAGCCAGGTACGCGCGGGAGCGGTGCTCCGCTGCAGCAGTGCGCTCAGTACAGGCCCTGTCAGCTGAGGCCAGCGCAGAGTAGGGCTCAGGCCGCAAAATCACGGCGAGCTACTTGCAGAATCCAACGCTACCGGCAGCGGCGCCGACCGGCCGTACTCCGCGTTGTTCCAAAGATCGAAGACAAACTGTCCACGGCTTTGATTGGCCGGGCCTTGGGTCCAACTGCGGCCGCACATCGTGTTCTCGCTCGGCTGCGCATTCTCCACGGCTTCATTGCGCAGAAACGCGATGTAGTCCTTGCTCGAACTCTGATACTGCAATGTGGCACGTACGCTGATCGGTGTCGGCGTACCGTTTGGTACTGGAATCGCGTATTGGACTACGTCGAAGTTGACCAGAATGCCCGAACCCGGCGCTGTCTCGGCATAATTGTATGCAACCGGGCGCATTTCCAGTCCTTCCGGATCGGCACCATGAACCGGATTGAAACCCAACGGCGGAATGCGATTGTCCTTGGCGATGCAATTGTTCAGAACGAAATGGAAGGCTTCGCGACCCAACGCATCCGTCGTCTTGCACGATGAACTCGCACTGTTCCAGATGCCCTGCAATGTTTCGTAGACCTTAAGCTGTGGATCGATGGCCAGATCCCCCGTCGCCGGATTCCAGCCACCACTGCTGAAGATGGGCGCGCCGTTGGCGTCACTGGCTTCAACCAGGATCCACATACGACGCCCCTCCGGGTATCCGGTCGGTAATTTGTGACCAGCGAGGTTGGTCACGCGCACGCTGGCCTGAAGATCGCCGGCACCAGGAGTCCAGGGCATCAGCGTCACATCAAGCGTTGCAGTTCGCATCGATAGAAGTTCTTCGGACCAGGCAATGGTCTGATCTATTGCCGCAACGCGCTCGCTGCCCAGCAGCGTGCCGTACAGGCCCTTGATCATGCGCAACGGCCAGGCGCCGCCGCCAACAAACTCGTGCACACTGAGATCTCCAGTGCGCGATCCGTACGGATTCTGCAGGCAGGCGCGAGCGCTCGGCGCGGCACTGTTGCGCATGTGACAGTCCTGGCAATCGGTCACTAGCACGCGTTTGGGCGCGGGTGTGCCTTCACGTTCGAAAGAATCGACCATGAACGCATTACCAAACGCGCTTTGCCGCCATTCGCTGAACGTACGCTCTGCCGGAAACGGCAAGCCTGTGTCGCGGCCCGCGGGCGTACTGTTGGGCACAATCAGCGTGCGTGCAGCGGTGCCGCCATCAGTGATCGGCGAGGACACATCGTGACAAGTGCCGCAATGATCGCCTGACGTCGTAAACGCGGAGTAGCGCCAGCCATGTGGGGGCTCAAGTGGACTGTCGATCGGGTAGTTGTAGGGACCAAATCGGCACGGCCCGGAACCGCAACTCGCAGTGTCAGTGAGCCAGAAGTTGCCGCTGCCTTTCGGGGCAGTTTGCGCCGCAGGACCGAGTTTAGTCATGCGATGACACTGGTGACAGGTCACGCCGGAGTAGTCGTCGTTGGCGCCGTCGCCATCGGTAAAACTTCCCGACAACAGACAGCCGTTGGTGCCGTTGACGATTCCGCCCGAAACCCCGGTCTTGCTGACACGTCCGCCGAGCCAACCCGC
>JANMSL010000664.1:0-3730 GCA_031389245.1 Lysobacterales bacterium
TCGCGGACTGATCCGCAACCTGGGGTTGAAGACAGAACGGTTTGGGCCAGCACTGCAAATCGGCAATGTGCGCACGGTCGCCCTGCGGGTGCCCATGGACGACGCTGCCGAGCGGGTGCTGTGGGGCTGCCTGGAACACGAATCAGTCCGCGAAGCGGCATAACAGTTTTGGCGCGGCAGCGGGCGAAGGCTCTTGGAATCCACCCCGGCACTTCCGACCTCGCCATTCCCGCTGTCGCGCCAGTTTCATTGCCTGTGGGTTCTCCGACCGATTGGCGCGTGGGTCGACACTGAAGGGCGTTCCACAATCGGAGAGGTGGTCAGATGAAGTCAAAGCGAGTGGCAATCGCCTGGGTGGGTGTCCCCGATCGTATCGTCGGGGTGATGCGCCTGGTGTTGGAGCGTGCTTCGGAGCGCTCAGGCATTCAGTACGTTGCATTGGATGCGGGTGGTGAAACCGATGCATTGGTGATTGTGCTTGGTAATGGACTGGGCGCTCCGGATCCGGCACGCTGGGGTCCTTCCGTCGTCGCCATGATTCCGCTCGCCAAGTTGATCGAAGGCAGAAGTCAGCTGCGCGCTGGCGATGTCTGCCCGTCGGCATTCTCCGGCCTGATCAGCTCGCTTGATCAGGTCTGTCTGCGCTACTTCGACAAAGAAGCGGAAACCCCTCGGTCGGAAAAACCTGGCGTGGCCGAACCAGAAGCGACGGCGTGAACAAGCGCTGCCTGGGGTGCAAAGTGAGGATAGATTGCCCACTGCCAAGTGCGGCTGGTGGCGGCGAATTGATTCAGGCTTGAGGACCCATCCAAACGGCAATGCGGTCCACGCCACCGGCCGTAGTGTTAGGGACCCGTCAGTGTTTCAAGTTCTTGCGCAGTCGCTCCAACGCCTGCAGCTGTGCCATCGCCTGCGCCAGCTGCGCCTGTGCCTCGGCAATTTCAATGGCGTCAGTCCGATTCAACAGCAGCTTTTCGGCTGCTTCCTTGGCCTGTTTTGCGGCCACCTCGTCCAAATCCTTGGCACGGATCGCGGTGTCGGTGAGTACCGTCACTACTTGCGGCTGTACTTCCAGAATGCCGCCAGACACGTAGAACGACTGTTCTTCGCCGTTCTCCAGAACGACGCGGACCTGGCCAGGCTTGAGTCGTGTAATCAGCGGCGCATGGCGCGGCGCGATGCCCAGCTCGCCCATTTCGCCAGTCGCGACGACCAGTCGAACGTTGCCGTGGAAGATTTCTTCCTCGGCGCTGACGATGTCACAGCGGATTGTGGATGACATAGCGATTCCGATTGTAATTACGGAAGTCCGAAGGCGACCGTGGGGTTTGCAGGGAACGTCAAGCGAAACACAGATTCGTCACGAGCGTTACTCCCTCTCCGAAGCGCGAGAAAGGCGCGTGAGGGCTTTGGCCAACACGCTCGGGATTTGATGCGGCGAATGTGCTTCACCGCGAAAAAATCAAGCAGCCGCCTTGGCGCTCATTGCCTTGGCTTTCTCGATCACTTCTTCGATGCCGCCGACCATGTAGAACGCCTGCTCGGGCAGATGGTCGCATTCGCCGTCGACAATCATGCGGAAGCCACGGATGGTTTCCTTGAGCGTGACGTACTTGCCTTTGGAGCCGGTGAAAACTTCCGCAACGTGAAACGGCTGCGAAAAGAAGCGTTCGACCTTGCGCGCGCGCGTCACCATCTGCTTGTCCTCTTCCGACAGCTCGTCCATGCCCAGGATGGCGATAATGTCCTTCAATTCCTTGTAGCGTTGCAGCGTCGACTGCACCTTGCGCGCGGTCTCGTAGTGCTCGACACCGACGACGAGCGGATCGAGTTGCCGGGAAGTCGAGTCGAGTGGATCCACCGCCGGGTAAATACCCAGCGAGGCGATGTTGCGGCTGAGCACAACGGTCGCGTCCAAGTGCGCAAAGGTGGTCGCCGGCGACGGATCGGTCAGATCGTCGGCGGGCACATAAACCGCCTGGATCGAAGTAATCGAGCCGGTCTTGGTTGAGGTGATGCGCTCCTGCAGCATGCCCATCTCTTCGGCCAGTGTCGGCTGGTAGCCCACGGCCGACGGCATGCGGCCGAGCAAGGCCGAGACCTCGGTTCCGGCCAGTGTGTAGCGATAGATATTGTCGATGAACAGCAGTACGTCCTTGCCCTTGCCGGAAGCATCCTTGTCTTCGCGGAAGAACTCGGCCATGGTCAACCCGGTCAGTGCTACACGCAGGCGGTTGCCCGGCGGCTCATTCATCTGGCCGTAAACCATCGCGACCTTGTCGAGCACGTTCGAATCTTTCATCTCGTGATAGAAGTCGTTGCCCTCGCGGGTGCGCTCACCGACGCCGGCGAACACCGAAAGACCAGCATGCGCCTTGGCGATGTTGTTGATCAGCTCCATCATGTTGACGGTCTTGCCGACGCCGGCACCACCGAACAACCCGACCTTGCCGCCCTTGGCAAAGGGACACATCAGGTCGATCACCTTGATGCCGGTTTCCAGCAAATCGTTGGCAGCGGCCTGGTCGGCGTAAGCGGGCGCATCGCGATGGATTTCCCAGCGTTCTGACTCGCCGATCGGACCGGCCTCGTCGATCGGATTGCCGAGCACGTCCATGATGCGGCCCAGCGTCTTGGTGCCGACGGGTACCGAAATGCCCTTGCCGGTGTTGGTCGCCATCAGGTTTCGGCGCAGGCCGTCGGTGGAGCCGAGCGCAATGGTGCGCACGATGCCGTCGCCCAGCTGCTGCTGGACTTCCAGCGTGATGGCTGTGCCTTCGACCTTCAATGCGTCGTACACCCTGGGCACTTCGGCGCGTGAAAATTCCACGTCGACGACGGCGCCGATGATCTGAACGAGTTTGCCCTGGCTCATGTTGTCTACTCCGAATACGAAACTTTGGTTGGTAATGGCGCGAAATGTGGGAGCGGCGTGAGCCGCGATTGCTCGCTGTTGCGCTAGATCGAACAATTGCGGCTCACGCCGTTCCCACGTATCGCTCCGACATACAAAAAACTAAACGGCTGCGGCTCCGCCGACAATTTCCGAAATCTCTTGCGTGATCGCTGCCTGGCGCGCCTTGTTGTAGACCAGCTGCAGCGATCCGATCAAATCTGTAGCGTTGTCTGACGCCGACTTCATTGCGACCATGCGCGCAGCATGCTCCGACGCCAGATTTTCCAGCACGCCCTGATAAACCAGCGACTCGACGTAGCGCGTCAACACATCGTCGAGCACCACCTGCGCACTCGGTTCGTAAATGTAGTCCCAGTCATGGCTGGTTTCGAGCGAGTCTGATGCCGGTAGCGGCAACAGCGGGTCGGTGCTCGCCTTCTGCGTCATCGTGTTGACAAAATCGTTGTAGCACAGGAATACACGATCAACGCGACCGTCACTGTAGGCGTCGAGCATGACCTTCATCACGCCGATCAACTGGGATACCTGCGGCTTTTCGCCCAAATGCGTGACGCTGCCGACCAGGTTGACCTTCAGCCGTTTGAAGAACGCGGCAGCTTTCTGTCCGATGGCGACGATATCGACTTCGACGTTCTTGCCTTGCCACTCGCGGATTTCGGCGAGCAGCTTGCGGAACAAGGTTGAGTTCAGACCGCCGCAGAGGCCACGGTCGGTCGAGATCACCACATAGCCGACCCGCTTGATGTCGGCGCGCTCAACCAGAAACGGGTGCTTGTATTCGGTATTGGCCTTGGCCACATGGCCGATCACCTG
>JANMSL010000719.1:0-7999 GCA_031389245.1 Lysobacterales bacterium
GCACAGGTGACTGCGGCTGCGCCCGGGCATTGCAGCGGCTGGAATGCGGCGTTCATCGACGCTTAGCCGATCGGCGCGTTGCAGTGCCGCCTGCAGCCGCTCGACGCGCACCGGCTTGACCAGATAATCGATCGCGCGCGCCTCGAACGCCGCGAGCGCGTGCTCATCGTAGGCGGTGCAAAAAATTACCGCGGGAGGGGTCTCACTGCTGGCAAGATGACGCGCGGCTTCCAGCCCGTCCATCACCGGCATGCTGATATCCAGCAGAACCGCCTGCACCTGCAGCTGATCGCAGAGTTCGATGGCGGCACGGCCGTCGGCGGCTTCGCCCACGATTTCGATCTGCGGGTCGGATATCTCAGCGAGCAGCGCCCGCATGCGCGAACGCGCAAGGGCTTCGTCATCCACGATCAATACGCGCATCAGGTCGCCTTCATTTTGGGAATGTCGAGTGGTGGCCGGTCGAGTCGTGGCAGATCGAGTCGCGGTAGAAAAAGCGTGGCTGCATAATAGTCAGCCGCCGACTCCACTTCCAGCCGCGCCTTGCTACCGTAGTGCAGCGCCAAGCGCTGGCGGATGTTGTCGAGTGCAATGTGGTTTCCCTGGCTGAGCTTGGGCACCGTACCCGGCTTGGGATTGTGTACGCGCAGCCGCAGCACATCGTCGTCGGCGCTGGCCTCGATGCGCACCGTACCGCCTTCAGCGCGGGTCTGGATGCCATGGTGAATGGCGTTCTCGACCAAGGGTTGCAAGCTCAACAGCGGTACCGGCCAATCGCTCAGTCCGCGTTCGATCAGCCTTTCGACGCGTAGCCTATCGCCCAGACGCAGGCTTTCGATCTCCAGGTAGCGATCGACCAGCTCCAACTCGCGAGCCAATGGCGAGAGATTCTTTTGGTTGCTGAGCGAGGCGCGGAACAGCTCCGCCAGATCTTCGACCGCGCGTTCGGCGGCGGCTGGATCGATGCGGATCAGACTGGCCACGGTATTGAGCGTGTTGAACAGGAAATGCGGCCGAATGCGCGCCTGCAACGCGTCGACGCGCGCCTCGGCTTCGCGCTCGGCATTCAAGCGCAGCTGTTCTTGTATGTACAGATAACGCAATGCCGCTGCGGCAAATAGCGCCGACAAAACAACTGCTCCGATCACGAAAGGTTGCAGCCCGATATCGTCCGAAATCACGCCGAAACGAAATGCCTCGTCCAGCAAGCGCATCAGCGCGCTGATCACCGCGGTCACTGTCAACGGCACTGACCATGCCCAGGCCATGCCAGCCGGCGTTGAGAGATGTGCGATACGTGGGCCGAGCTTGCACAGAAAAGCGGCGCTGGCGAGCGCAATCCATTGCACCAGAAAGCTGGCCGCGAGGACGCGCTGCAAATTCAGAATCGCCGCCGGATCGGGCACCAGCACGATCAGCAGCGCTCCCAACTGCGCCAACAACATCACCCCGCCCAGCACGCGCAGATTGCAGAAATCCGGCATCCAGTGCGGACGCAATGAGCCTTCGGATTTACGCGTGGCGGTCATCGCGCCGCAGGCTCAATCTGCAGCCAGAAGGATCGGCTGCATGAAATCGGCGATATCGCGAATTTCTTCGGCGCAGATCGAATGCGGCATTGGATAGCTATGCCAGGAAACTTTGTAGCCAGCACGCTGCAACCATTCGCGACTCATTGCTCCTAGCGCAAGACCGACCACGGGATCCATATTGCCGTGGCCAAGGAATACCGGAATGGACTTGGATGCGGCGATCGCCTCGGCAGTCGACTTGTCAGCAATCGGCAGGTACGTGGAGAGCGCGACGACCCCGGCCAACGGTCGCTGCCGCCGGATCAGGCAGGACAGCGCGATCGCGCCGCCCTGGGAAAATCCAACCAGGAATTGACGCTCGGGCGGAACGCCGCGCTCGACTTCACGCTCAAGCAGCGCGTTGACCTGGGTCATCGAATCGCGGACGCCCGTCTCGTCCTGCTTGTGTTCGAGCTCCTGCCCGGAAATGTCGTACCAGGCGCGCATGCGCATGCCGCCGTTGATGGTGACCGGTCGTGGCGGCGCATGCGGAAAAACGAAACGGATCGCCGGCCAATTGCGACGCACCAACTCCGGCACGATCGGTTCGAAATCATGGCCATCCGCACCCAGACCATGCAGCCAGATGACGCTGAAGCGTGGTGATGCTGCGGTTTCGAACTCGACAGTTTCCAGCAATGTCATCAGTAATCTCCGTGGTGCGGCATTGTCCATGGCCGCAAGCAGCGCGTCCACGCCTGTCGGACTGAACCAGGCTCCCGGCCAACGCGTTTACTGCCGCAACCGGTAATGGCCGCTGATCGGCCACGCCAACAGCACATCCTCTTCCTGGGTACCGCGCCCGATGTTGTGCAGGATCAGTGGCCGTTTGTCGACGCGCCGATCCGAGACGATGCCGATATGGTCGAGATTGCCCGGCAGCTTCCAGCTGACGATGTCACCGGCATGGAATGCGGCAGGATCGATGCTGGGCGCAAAGGGATCGGCATGCTGCGCAAACCACGCCTGCAGATTGGGCACACGGCGGTGGTCGATGCTGCGGTCCGCACGCTGATCGCGCCAGCGCCGCGGATAGCGTTCGGGATGGCGCATGCGGTCTTGATGCACTTCACGCTGCAGATCGATGCCGATCGCGCGCAGCGCACGGATCACCACATCGGTACACACGCCAGTAGCGATCGGGACGTCGCCGTTCGGATACTCGAGACGTCGATAGCTGCCGTCGTAGCCCGTGGTGACGCCGATCTGTGCGCGCGCAGCGGCGATGACTTGCTGCACGTCTGACGGGTCGGCGAGGAGGATCTGCGAGATCATCAAGCCGAGCACCAGCATAAGATTGCGCAGTGGCCAGTCGCGCGATCCAGTACACGGCGATCCAGTACGTGGCGATCGAACGGCGATCGAATGCTCAGGCCAGATAGGCATCGGGCAGCGCCAGACCTTGGGCGCGAAAAAACGATAACTGATCGAAGTAGCCGCGCTGGAATACGATGAGACCGTCGCGCACCTGGAAAAACCCGCAGCCCCGCAGGCCGAGCGGATCGCTCCACTCAAGGATCGCCCACTCGCCACAGTCAAACAGGTTTTCACGGATGCAGACCATGGTGGCACGACCAAACTCGATTTCGAACATGCGGCGAATCGCGGCGCGTCCGTGCAGCGGCGCCATGACCACTTGATGATTCACCGCGTCCGGCGCATAAAGCGCAGCAAGTCCATCAACATCGCCGGCGTTGAATCGTTCGATCCATTGCGTCACCAGTTGCACAGGATTCATGGCACACCTATCGATCAATGTAGAAACGCGAAGACAGGAAGCCCGCAGTAGCCAGCGAAGCCGCAATGACCGGCTTGGCCTGATACAGAGTATGCACGCCGAACCGTACGCGTGAATGATGTGTCAACAATGTACCCAGTGCCGTTCACCTGATCCTGGCGACGCCGTAACGAAACGTGCAGTGCTGCCCCAGACGCGGCCCAGCGCATTGGCCGGTGTCAGCGGCACGCCCAGAGAGAACAACGCGCTGAACACCGCCCAGTCCAGTAATACCTGCACCAGGCCGACCATAACGAACAGCATGAGTTGTCGCGAGAACTTTAGCGGCACGGGCACGCGTGCAAAAATCTGTTCCTGTACTTTTGCTTGAGCGCGGAAATGACGCCTATCGGCTAGATCCGCCCCACACCTGCCCTGGCAACCGCCCACACCTGCACCGATGCGGCGCCTGCACGTTTGATCAGATTGGCGCATTCGCGCACCGTGGCAGCAGTGGTGATCACATCATCGACCAAAGCGACATGACGATCGCCTACGTCGGTATTCAGCACGAAGGCGCCACGCACATTGCGACGACGACTCAGCGCATTCAGACCTGTCTGTCGCGGCGTTGCGCGGACGCGGCGCAAACCCTGCGCATTCATCGCAATGCCGAACGCATGCGACAACGGCCGTGCCAGTTCCAGCGCCTGGTTGAAACCACGTTCGCGCAATCGATCTGGATGCAGCGGAATCGGAATCAACAGTTGCGGACGGCACGTTGACGTCTTCAACAAATGTGAAGACAGGTGTTGCGCCATCGCTCTGGAAAGCACGCGTCCGGCCGCCAGGTCAGCGCCGTACTTGAAACGCGTGACCAGGCTGTCCAGCGGCCACTCATAACGCAATGCACACAGCGCCGCGTCGAACTCCGGGCGCAGCTTCAGGCAACGACCACAGAGTGTCGCGGATTGCGGCAGGGGCAAAGCGCAGCAGGCGCAACAAACCCGATTCCACGGCAAGTCGCAATGGCAGTCCGCGCACAGGTCGGCCGCGCTTGTACTGGCAGCGCCGCACTGGACACAGCAGCCGGGCAGCAAGCGAAACGACAGGCGCCGCCAAAAGCCGTCAACTCGATTCAGGTCATCCACGTTGACAGGCACTCCGCCGCCACCGACACTGCCGCCACTGTATCGCCTGGACCCGCCGCCATGACTGCATCTGTGTGCCACACGCCCGCGTTTGATGAACCGCTGCGCCATGACTGGACGCGCGACCAGGTGCTGGCGCTGTTTGAGCTGCCGTTCAACGACCTGCTGTTTCGTGCACAGACGGTGCATCGTCAGCACCATGACGCCAACGCGGTGCAGGTTTCGACTCTGCTGTCGATCAAGACCGGCGCCTGCCCGGAGGACTGCGCGTACTGCCCGCAAAGCGCGCGCTTCGATACTGGCCTGAAGGTCGAGAAGTTGATGCCACTCGATGCCGTGGTCGCCCGCGCCCGCGTTGCGCGCGACGGCGGCGCCTCGCGCTTCTGCATGGGGGCTGCCTGGCGTTCGCCGCGCGATCGCGATCTGGCCAAGGTTGCCGATATGGTGCGTGAGGTAAAAGCGTTGGGCCTGGAAACCTGCGCAACGCTGGGCATGCTGAGCGCCGATCAGGCATGCACGTTGAAGGATGCAGGGCTCGACTACTACAACCACAATCTGGACACCAGTCCGGAGTACTACAGCGAAATAATCAGCACGCGTTGTTACCAGGACCGTCTGGACACCTTGGCGCACGTGCGCGACGCGGGTATGAAAACCTGTTGCGGTGGCATAGTCGGCATGGGTGAGTCGCGCGCTGATCGCGCCGGCCTGTTGCAGGCATTGGCCAATCTGCCGGCGCATCCGGATTCGGTGCCGATCAATCGACTGGTACAGGTTGTCGGTACGCCGCTCGCGGATACACCCGAGCTGGAAGCCTTCGAGTTCGTGCGCAGCATCGCGATTGCGCGCATCATGATGCCGGCCGCCATGGTGCGCCTCTCTGCCGGTCGCGAGACGATGAGCGAAGAGCTGCAGGCGCTGTGTTTTTTTGCCGGCGCCAATTCAATTTTTTACGGCGAAAAACTGCTCACCACCGGCAATCCGGATACTGAGTCGGATCGCAATCTGTTTGCCAAGTTGGGATTGACGGCAATGACCGTGCACAACGCGCCCGCCACCGTGCATGCCGACATCGTCGAACGCGAAGCGGCGGCGTAATTGGAAACGCAGGATCTGCGCGAGGCGTTCTGCGTGGGCTTTGCGGTCGACCAGTGGAAGGCATCGCGGCTTATGCCGCTCCCAGCTGCTATGCCGCTCCCACAGGCAATGACTCATGTCGCGCCCTTCGCTCGTTGATCGACTCAGCCAGGCCCACAGCGAGCGCGCCGCGGCCGGACTGTCGCGTCGCCTGCGCACCGTCACGCAGACGCAGGGTTTGCACGTGCAGATCAACGGACACGCGCTGATCAGTTTTGCCAGCAACGACTATCTCGGCCTGGCACAGGACTCGCGCGTCGTTTCGGCGCTGAAATGCGCCGCCAACGAGTGGGGCGTCGGCGCTACCGCTGCGCATCTTCTTGGCGGCCATCGCGGCCCGCATCAGCAGCTCGAAGAGGAAATCGCAGACTGGCTGGGTTATCCGCGCGCATTGCTGTTCTCAACCGGAATGATGGCCAACCTCGGTGTGCTGGCGACGCTGCTGAAACGGGGCGATATTTGCGTGCAAGATCGCCTCAACCACGCCAGCCTGATCGACGGCGCCAGGCTCAGTGGTGCCGACCTGCGTCGTTATCCACACGTCGATGTCGAGGCCGCCGGGCGTCAGCTACGGTCCGAACCGGAGGCCGCCGCAGTGCTCGCCACCGATGGCGTGTTCAGCATGGATGGCGACGTCGCACCGCTGCCGGCGCTCGCCGCACTGTGCCTGCGCGAACAAGCACTGCTCATGGTAGATGACGCGCACGGGTTGGGTGTGCTCGGCGATCACGGTCGCGGATCGGTATCCGCGGCGAAACTGGGTGTGTCCGACGTGCCCATTCTCATGGTTACACTGGGCAAAGCGATCGGCACCTTCGGCGCAGTGGTGCTCGGCGAAGTGGCGACGATCGAGGCACTGATCCAGTTTGCGCGCACCTACATTTACACCACTGCAATGCCACCGGCGCTGGCCGCGGCCACATTGGCGTCGGTGCGCATTGCGCGCGAGGAAGACGGGAGGCGCGAGCGATTGCGCGCGTTGATCGAGCGTTTCCGCAGTGGTGCTGCGCAACGGGGCTTCGTTCTGATGAATTCAACCAGCGCAATCCAGCCGGTATTGATCGGCACAGCCGAACAGGCGACACGAATATCAAATCAATTGGAGCAACGCGGTTTCTACGTGCCGGCGATTCGACCACCGACCGTCCCCGAGAATACGGCGCGCCTGCGCGTGACCTTGTCCGCGGGACATGAGTTCGCTGAGGTCGATGGCTTGCTCGATGCCTTGGTTCTGGCTGCGAAAGCAACACGACCGCCAGACTGAGAATCGCGACTTGGGGATAGTCTGAATACGTCACCACATTTGTCTTCACCAAACAGCTTATTGCTTGCCAAACCCCAAAAAACCTACGGTTTTTCGCCCCCCGTCTCAGGGGGCTATTTCGGCTCCGGACTTGTTCAGAGATTGCTTAGGCCGCTCCTACATTATGCATATGCAGACCACTGGGCACGGGCCCAACATCGTTTTGATCCATGGCTGGGGCATGCATGGCGGAATTTTTCACCCGCTGACCGAACAACTCGCACAGTCGTGCCGGGTGCACGTGGTCGATCTGCCAGGACATGGATTCAGTCGCGAGGATACGAACGGATTCGAGCTGCACGAAAGCACCGCACGCCTCATCCGGATGCTGCCGCCTTCGATCTGGGTCGGCTGGTCGTTGGGCGGATTGGTCGCGATGCGTGCGGCAATCGAATATCCGCAGGCCGTGCGCGGCCTCGGTGTGATTGCGGCGTCACCGCGCTTCGTAGCGACGGACGACTGGAAGCCTGGCGTAGCAGCAGCGGTATTCGAACAGTTCGGCGCTGACCTGGGCCAGGATTACCGCGGCACCCTGGAGCGCTTTCTCGCTCTGGAAGTTCATGGCGACGAGCATGCGATGGTCTGTCTGCGCGCATTGCGGTCGGGTCTGTTCGAACGTGGCGAACCCGCCCCTGCGGCGCTGATGCAGGGACTTCAGACGTTGCAGAACAGCGACCTGCGCGATCAGGTGTCGCGGATCGGCTGCCCCAGTGTGTGGATCGCTGGCAGCCGCGATCGACTGGTGCCAGCAGCGGCGATGCAATGGGCAGCGCAGGCCGCGCGCGGTCGTTTCCACAGCGTCGCGCGCGCGGGGCACGCGCCCTTTATCACGCATCGCGAAGAGGTGCTGGAGTGCATCCGTGAACTGGTGCAAGAGACGGCAGTCGCATGAGTCTTGATCTCAAATGGGTACGCCACGCTTTCGGCCGTGCCGCCAGCAGCTACGAAGCGGCAGCGGTGCTGCAACACCAGGTTGAGTCGATGTTGCTGGATCGCCTCGACGCTCTGTCTCAAGGCGCGACCGAAGGAGGGCCACCCAAAACCAACGCGGTAGGTCAGGGCCCGCTCAACAAAAACATGGCGGGGCGAATACTCGATCTGGGCTGCGGCACCGGTCGCG
>JANMSL010000322.1:0-4148 GCA_031389245.1 Lysobacterales bacterium
CGCACCAGGAAGACGATGGTTGAAGTGTATGGCGCGCTGTTATTGGGCAGGCGCTTCTGCCAGCCGACCGGGATCAGTTTCCCGACTTCTGCAATTGCGTCGATGTCGAATGCCAACGCCAGCGTCACTACATCCGCTTCAAGCCCGTCGATCACCGATCGCGCCTGTTTTCCAGAGCCACCGTGCGACTGGTTGATCAGCAGCGTGTCACCGGTATTGGCCTTGTACTGAGCAGCGAATTTACGATTGATCTCTTCGTAGAGTTCGCGGGTGGGGTCGTAGGAAACATTCAGCAATTCTATTTCTTCGGCGTTTACCGGGGGCACTGGCAAGATTCCTGCGATCGTGATGAACGCCGACGCAAAAACCAGCGGCCAGCGTCGCGACCGGGCTACGGATGACTGGGCTACGGACGAGAGCGAGATCATGCTGCGTTCCTCATAGCGTAGCCTTCAGAAGACCAGTTGCATGCGGCTGAATGCAATTTTTTCATCGGCGCGGTCGCGCCCGCCGCTGGCACCATTTTCGAAGGTGGTTTGTTCATAGTCGAAGCTCCATTTGACATTGCGATTCAAATACCAGTTCACACCCAGACTCCAGGCGCGCTCATTGCTGATCGCAACATTGGGGTCGGCGAATGAGGCGATGCCGCCGCTGAAGGCGTCGTCATCGATGTCCAGTTCACCGAAGCGGGCAACCAGTTCCCATGCGCCCCAACCTTCGCTGCCGGGCGCCCACGGTGCTTTCGGTTTGATCTCCTTGTAGCTCGCATCCTCTCCGGTCAAAACGTAGTTGAGTGCGAGTTGCCAAGCGTTCTGACTGAGCGTGTCATGGCGGCGGGTTCCAGACAACACTCGACTCAGCTCCTGCTCTACCGTGACGCTCTCGGCGAGTACGCCCCACGGCCCAGCATAGTACTGAAGTTGCGGTGACCAGCGCAGGCGCTTGCCGTCGGAGTACGAACCGTTGTTGCCGCTGCGATAGTTGAAAACACTGAGCTGACCCGGGGAACGGTAGGTCGGGAGTAACGGTGCCGCCGCATCGGCGCGTTGGTCCACGTAGCTGGCCGATATGCCCACGCCCAAGCCGCGCAGATAGAAATTCTCGCTATTCAGGAACGGCTGCGAAAAAACCCGCGCAGCGATGTCCTTGTCGGTGTTGTTCTCGATGTCATTACTCGACTCACTGCTACCGCCATCGAGCACACCATTGAACAATCCAATCGCATAGTTGAGTGTGCCGTCGAGCACATCGCCATGGATCTGGATACCAAGGTCGCGGTTCGGAACCAGATTGTTGGGCAGGCCCCGTTCGACAAAGCGAAGGTCACTGGCCGACTGCAGACGTTCAATTCCGAATGGCGTCTTGAATTTTCCTACGCGCAGTTTGAACCAGGGGTAGTAGCGCGCATCGACGTAGGCGTCTTGCAACACGACACGACTACCGGCGAAATCCGGATTGATGCGAAAATCGTAGATACCGGCAATGGTCCCCTCCAGGCTGGGGCGCAGGCGACGCAACACAAATCCATCGACGTTCGGTGACAGGGTTTCGTCGTCGAAGTAGTCGCGAGAATCGGCATGCAGCAGACCGCGCAGCCGCAGGTTGAACTTGGCGTCGCGCGATGCCAGTGCGAACCCCTTTTCGCTGGCCGTTATCACCGGCGTGTTGGGCAGGGCGGCAGCGGATTCTTCTTCTTTGAGTTCGAATTTGCGCTGAACCACGCGCAGATCCTGCTCGAGTGCGCTGATGCGAGTGCTTTCGGCATCGACCGGGGTGGCTGGCGTTGGCGGAATCGCGGTGAGCACGGCATCGAGCTTTGCCTCGAGCTCGGCGATGCGTTGTTCCAGCGCTGCGATGCGCTCGGCATCGGTCGCGGCAAAAGCGTTGTCCTGCGCGATTATCAGTGCGGCCGCAACGGCCACTGATAACAGGCGTGGCAGCCTGCCATGGATGCGCGTGCAGGCGGAGTTTCCTCCCTGTTGCAAGTTCGGCATCAGTGAGTCTTCGGCACCAGTCAAAGTCAATCCTCGAGTCGATCAGAGGTTGCAGGCTAGTGATTGGTTGGCGCAGCAGCAAATGGCGGCACTTCATGTCGATATGCTCGCCTTCGCTGCGATGATTTTATCGTTCAGCGCGTGAACGGCTGATTGCCAACATCCGCGCAAGACCCGAGAACTGCATACTCGTTCATGGACTGCCCTGCCGCGCGTGGGCACAGTGCACGCGCGGCTACTGTTCGGTGAGGACGCTATGGCTCAGAGAAATATACGTAAGTGCTTTTTGGCGATTGCTTCGTTCGCTTGCCCTCTTGCTTTTTCGATGAGCGCCGCGGCTGCACCCGACACCGCGACCGGTGGTCCGTCGGGAACGGTAGGTATTTGGCAGGCGCTGACGATTCCGCTATTGAATGGCGGCGATCCGACACAAACCAACGGCGATGTAATTCAGAGCATCATGGCCGACCCGGCAAACCCCGGAGTGTTTTATGCCGCCGCCGGCAACAACGATGGACGTCAGATCAAATGGCTGCGAACCACTGATTTCGGTGATAGCTGGACGCTGCGCAATGGCACGGCAATGAATGGCAATCCGTGGGGATTCAGCATTGACCCGAATCCAGGTCGTGCGCCAGGCTCCGCGCCCACACTTTATTCGCCGGCGGGATACGGGTCGTTCGGCGCTTGGAAGTCCACTGATGGCGCGCAGACCTGGACACGGCTCAGCGGCGCCGATAGCGCGTTCGGCCCCTACAATCCGTTCGGCGCGACGTTGACCGATCTGTATCACGTTGCAGTGCTACCCGACGATCCACCCAACCATCTATTGGCGACTTACCATTACGGATTTCTCAACAATCCCGATGGCGGTTTTGGCGAGTCCTGGGATGGTGGCCAGAGCTGGGTCATTCACCCACCGCCGATCGGTATTGGTACCTCACACTACGTCATGCCAATCAGTGCCACCACTTGGTGCGTGATTGCGCAAAGTAACAACGGCGACAACGGAATCTGGCGCACTACCACCGCAGGTCGCATTGGCGGCACGGCGGCGGCGAATTTTCGTGATGGCAGCATCAGCACAGCGGCGTGGAGCAAGGTCAGCAGTGTCGAACACGTGCATGGCAGTTTTCAGGCTTGGCGAACCGCGGCCGGCGTCTGGTACGCGCCGGGATGGACCCACATCGTCAAATCGACTGACCAAGGCGCGACCTGGGTGACGCTGGTATCTGGCAACTGGCCGGGGACATTCAATGGTGTCAACACTTCCAACATTGTTGCGACGGCAACCCATGTCTACGCCAATTCTTTCGTCGAAACCACGCAGGCGCGGGCGCCACTCAACGACGACACCAACTGGGATCGCAGCTACAGCCCGCCAACTACTGCCAATGGCGCCAACCCCTACGGCACTTCCGTCGCCTTTGCCGCATCAATCGGCAGCTACGTCATTTTGATGGGCGACCACACGCGTGGGATCGTCTGGAGATTCATTGAAGCGCCGGGTGATGTGGAGTTTGCCAACGGCTTTGAATGACAGATGGCGTAGCTGCGCTAGACCAGTGATGGAGCTGCGTTAGCGGGTACCACGCCACCGTCTTCCTTCACAAACGCCTGGTCGATGGTCGGCAGAATCTCCAGCGCAATTTCGGAAGGCCGGCACAGGCGCGTGCCCAAGGGGGTTGTCACGAACGGTCGATTGATCAGCAGCGGTGCCCTCAGCATCGCCTCGAGCAGCGCATCATCACTTAGTGTGAGGTCATCAAGGCCCAAATCGGTGTAAGGCGTGACGTTTGGTCGAAGCGCCTGACGGACGCTCAGACCTGCGTCATGGATCAGTTTGACCAGCTGCGCGCGCGTAGGAGGCGAGCTCAGGTACTCGACAATATGGGCCATCGCGCCCGCATGTTGAATCAGCGCCAAGGTGTTGCGGGACGTTCCGCAATTGGGATTGTGGTAGATCGTTGCCACAAAATCAGCGTCAAGGTTTTGCGTTTTCATGTGGTGGTGTCTTGAAGTTTTGTGGGCGCTGAACCGATCAGCGCGTGCAGCAACACGCCCACACCTGCGCCGGCCAACTGCGCGACAACAAACCCGGGCACGCTGGCCGGTGCGATTCCAGCAAAGGTGTCGCTGAACATGCGCCCG
>JANMSL010000754.1:0-1622 GCA_031389245.1 Lysobacterales bacterium
CTTTTGACAGTCTGACCGAATTGCGTTGGCGGCACTAGCGAGCGCCAATCGAACGCGGATTCCGCGCTGACGCGCCCGCCGCACCGGCCGGTCTGCGCGAAGATGTAAAGTTGAAAGTCACAAGAGACATTGCGGCTGCTCGACGTCAGGCGAAATGCAGCGATAACATGTGCCAAGTGCCTGATTGGAGTCCTCAGCTCATGCGCGCATTGCTACCACTGATCATGCTGATGTGCGGCACCTGCGCTGTATCCGCGGCTGAACCATGGCGACTGATAGCGCCGATACAACCCGAACGCGCGCTCGCGGTCAGTCCCGCAGTGATCTCAGCGGTGCGGGTGGCGCCGACCCTGGATGTATTCAATGCCGACAGCGCGGAGCTGACGCTGAGCCTGCCCGATGGCCTGCGCGTGATGGTGCGACGATCGGGTGGCGAGACGCGCCACGCCAACGACTTCACTTGGCGCGGCCACGCCAACGGCGATTTCGAGCAACAGGTGATGCTCACGCGTTCGGGTGATTTTCTGGCGGGGTTTCTCAGCCTGAGCAGCGGCATCTATGAGTTGACACCAAACCGGCACGGCACGCTGTTGATGAAGCTCGACAGTGATCGCTTTCCAAGTTGCGCTGATGCTGTGCCGGTTCCGGCCGAAAGATCCAGACCGCTGCACGACCAGTTGTCCAACGACCGCGCGCCCGCAGGCAGCGCCAACCTGATCGACGTATTGATGGTGTTTTCACCGGGCACGATCACTCAACTCGGTGGTCAAGCGCAGGCGTATGTGTTTGCACAGAGCGCGGTTGATTCGGCCAATCTGACGTTCGAGAACAGCCAGATGTTGGCGCGCTTTCGCCTGGTGAGTGTGCGCCTGACCACGCGCGCGGATTCCGGTGATTCGTTGATCGACTTGCAGTGGTTGCTGGATGACGTGCAGGTGGCTGGCTGGCGCAACGAGGCTGGTGCAGACATGGTCAGCATGATTTCCGAGTTCAGTAATGCCTGTGGCCAAGGTTATGTCATGGGCGATCCGCCGGGCGCTGGAATGGCGCCCTTTGCGTTCCAGGTGTCAGCGCGCAGCTGTGCCGTTGGCAATCTGAGCTACGCGCACGAACACGGCCACAACATGGGCTTTCAGCATAATCCAGAGAATGGCAGCGGACCTGCATTTCCATATGCCTACGGGCACTATATCGATGGCAGCTATCGCACAGTAATGAGCTATGCCAACCCCTGCGCCGCAGGCTGCACGCGACGACCTTATTTCTCCAATCCCAACGTCAGCTATCTGGGGGCGCCCACCGGCATCGCCGATCAACGCGACAACGCGCGCGCAGGCAATCAGACTGCCAGCATCGTGGCGGCATTTCGTGAGGCCAAGCTGTTCGTCAGCGGCTTCGAGTGATTCGCTCGCGCCCTTGCCGGACGCGGGCTACGCCCTGCCAACCTGCGCCGTTCGCCTGGCCCAGATGGATTCGCGGCGCGCGCCTAGAACCTTGAAACTGGCCCGTGCCCGGCGCCGCCCCGAACTCGATCAGCGATTGTTAAAAAATCGTTGACACGTCGATCGCAAGCGAGTAACAAGATAATTGTTTCTCCGATATGTAGAAACCCCATTGGCGCC
>JANMSL010000821.1:0-4830 GCA_031389245.1 Lysobacterales bacterium
TGAGTAAAGAGTGGCCTTTGACCACGGTGCTTTGATCGGGGAGGCTATGCGTCGGCCGTGGCTCCGCTATGATTGGCAGCGAGAAAACACCAAGACTCTGGAGCGACGAGCGCAATGAAACTCCTTTTCCCCAACGGCGAGCATGGCCCGGCCGAATTGAATCCGGGAATCACGCACATTGGCAGCGGTGCTGGGGCAGACGTTGTGCTGATGGCTGCGGGTATCGCGCCGCAACACTGCGAAGTGCACATGGGCGGCAGTGGGGCTACGCTCAGGCTCACCAACGCAGCCAATGCGGTGGCGCTGAATGGCAAGCAGGTGGTCGGCGACTCCGCGATCAAACCGGGGGACATCATCCTGTTCGGAAAGATCGGCGCCCGTGTCGTCGCCTCTGACAAGAACAAGGCGATGCCCTCGATCACCCGACCGCCGGCCGCTGAAGATGTTGAAGATGGCCGCACCAAAGTGCGTCAGGCCCTGCCCAAATATATTTTACGGGGTGTATCGGGCAGCACCTTCGGCAAGAATTTCGCGCTGCAGGGCACGATGACAGTGGGTCGCCAGCCAGATTGCGATATCTGCATTCCCTCCGACGAAGTCTCGCGCCATCACGCCAAGTTGCAAGTAATGCCGGATGGGATTGCGGTTGAAGACATCGGTTCGGCCAATGGCACCTTCGTTGACAACAAGCGCGTTCACACCGGCATGCTCAAGCCGGGGCAAGAGCTGCGCCTGGATACTGTCCGTTTCATGCTGGTCTCGCCCGCGTTGGAGATGCAGAAGATCGCCGCTGCTTCCGATACCGCCAAACGCACCGCGGTGTCAGCAGGCCCGCCGGCATCCGGCGGCGGCATTGGCAAGTGGGTGATCATTGGCATAGTGCTGACCGCGCTGGTCGTCGGTGGACTGTTCGCCGCTGGAGTGATCAGCCTCTGATCGTCGAGATGTAGGAGCCGTTGCAGGGCCGAGCTCGCTGCGCTGGCTCGGCCCTGACAGTTGGCCATGCACCTCGGCCAGGCTTTACAGCATGCGCAGCGACAGGTCGATCGCGCGCACATGCTTGGTCAGCGCGCCGACCGAGATGTAATCGACGCCGATCGCTGCGAGTTCTGACAACCGCTCGAACGCAACGCCTCCGGATATTTCCAATTGCACGCGCCCTGCGTTGAGCGAGACCGCAGTGCGCATGTCATCGGTCGACAACTCGTCAAGCATGATGCGATCAGGCTGCGCCGCCATCGCGAGTTCGAATTCGGCGAGATTTTCCACCTCGATTTCGACCATGCGGCCGCGTGCGATATCGCGCGCAGCGGCTACGGCAGCGGCGATTGAACCCGCCGCACGAATATGGTTTTCCTTGATCAGCACGGCGTCGAACAGGCCGGCGCGGTGATTGCTCGCGCCACCGCAATGCACCGCATACTTCTGCGCAACGCGCAGACCGGGCAAGGTCTTGCGCGTGTCAAGAATGCGCGTGCGTGTGCCCTTGACCGCATCGGCATAGCGCCGGGCAACTGTGGCGGTTGCAGAAAGCGTCTGCAAGAAGTTGAGTGCCGTGCGCTCGGCGCTGACGATTGCGCGCACCTTGCCACTGATCTCACATAGCATCTGCCCGGCGTGGATCGCGTCACCGTCAGCCGCATGCCAGCGAATCGTGGACTGACTATCGAGCGCGTGGAAAGCCGCGGCAGCCCAGTCGCTGCCACACAGCACCGCATCCTCTCGGGTGATGATTTGCGCCTGACCATCGTGCCAGGCGGGTAGCAGCTGTGCAGTAAGGTCGATGGCGCCAAGGTCTTCGTCAAGCGCGCGTGCGACATCGGCGCGCACCAGCGTGGCGCTCAC
The DNA here is from genome assembly GCA_031389245.1 of Lysobacterales bacterium. Taxonomy (GTDB): domain Bacteria; phylum Pseudomonadota; class Gammaproteobacteria; order Xanthomonadales; family Ahniellaceae; genus 0-14-3-00-62-12. The sequence continues at coordinate 1,846 of JANMSL010000821.1, forward strand.
CGCAGTGGGCACAAACTTCATTGCGGAAAATCGTGCAACTGAGTCGTGCCAATACCGGAGTCTGGCAGTAACACGGGTATGCCATCATCGACGCGGTAGATCACTTTGCTGTCGTCGCTGATCAGACCCTCTTGAATTGCCTGGGTGACCGCAGCGCCGGTGACGAACTGCACATCACCGCGGCTGATCGCCTGGTTGACGAACTCGGTACGGGCCTTGCCGAGCGCAAGCAATGGCCTTTTGCTGACTGGGCAGCAAAGAATGGAGAGAAAGCGGGAATCCAGAGCCATGACAGCTACGCAAAGTGAGTGAGCGGCTAAGATAGCAGCGACCGGCCTGCATGTTCATTGTCGAACGGTTGCAAGGGAATCTCGACAAGGGTTTTCTCTGCGGTCGCTGACCTTGCGCGGTGCAGCGGGTGCGGACCAAATCATGGCCGCAGTAGGATGGGTGCGAGATGTGCGGGCCACCGCGAGAACCCGGTAGAACTCGGAGCGAGTATGAGCGAAGCGACTGTGCAGGTAGGCGTTGTGATGGGCTCGCGTTCCGATTGGGAGACGCTGAAGCACTGTGTCGACACGCTGGAGCGCCTGGGCATCAGCCACGAAGCGCGCGTGGTATCTGCGCATCGCACGCCCGACCTGCTGTTTGCTTATGCCGAGCAGGCGAGTAGTCGCGGCATCAAGGTGATCGTCGCGGGCGCTGGCGGGGCTGCTCATCTGCCGGGGATGCTGTCCGCCAAGACCCGGCTGCCGGTACTTGGCGTACCAGTGCAGTCGCGCGCGCTCAATGGCGTTGATTCGCTATTGTCGATGGTGCAGATGCCCGCCGGTGTGCCGGTAGGCACCCTGGCGATCGGTACCGCAGGCGCGATCAATGCGGCATTGTTGGCAGCTGCGATACTCGCATTGAGCGACACGCGGGTGGCGACGGCGTTGGACGAATTCCGCCGGCTGCAGACCGAGCAAGTGCTCAGCAAATCAGACCCGAGGTTGCCATGACCACGATCGGCATTTTGGGCGGGGGCCAACTGGCGCGCATGCTGGCGCTTTCCGGTGCTCCGCTGGGCATGCGTTTTCTTGCGCTGGATGTAGCACCGGACGCTTGTGCGGCGCAGTTCGTGCCGCTGATCGTGGCTGACTATCACGACACCGCCGCGTTGGCGCGCTTCGCCAGCGAGGTGGACGTGGTCACCTTCGATTTCGAGAACGTGCCGGCCGACTCGGCACACTGGTTGGCCGAACGTCTGCCGGTGTATCCCAATCCTGATGCGCTCGAGGTGGCTCAGGATCGCCTGCAAGAGAAGCAACTGTTTCAGGAACTGGGCATGGCCACGCCAGAATACCGTGCTGTGGATTCACGCGAAGACCTGGACCTGGCCTGCACCGAGATCGGGTTTCCGTGCATCCTCAAGACACGCCGGCTTGGATACGACGGTAAAGGACAGTTCCGTTTGCGCTCAGCTGACGACATCGCCGCGGCATGGGCAGCGCTTGGACGTGCGCCGTTGATTCTCGAAGCCTTCATACCATTCGATCGCGAGCTTTCGGTAGTGGCAGTACGTGCGCAAGATGGCGAGTTCCGCGCCTATCCACTGACGCAAAACTGGCATGCGGATGGCGTACTGTCACTCAGCCTGGCGCCAGCACCCAACAGCGAGGAGGTTGCCGCCGAGGCATTCGAGTTCGCACAATTACTCGCTGATCGACTGGACTATGTTGGCGTGTTCGCACTGGAGCTTTTCGAACGCGACGGTCAGCTGCTCGCCAATGAGATGGCGCCGCGCGTGCACAATTCAGGACACTGGACCATCGAGGGCGCCGACTGCAGCCAGTTCGCCAATCATCTGCGGGCGGTGGCAGGTCTGCCCTTGGGCAGTACGGCCACCCTTGGCATCTCAGCGATGCTTAACTGGGTTGGCGAACTTCCCGATCGCCAACCGGTATTGGCGGAGCCGCGTGGCTATTTTCACGACTACGGCAAAACTGCGCGCGTTGGTCGCAAGGTCGGGCACGCCACTTTGGTTGCCGCATCTCCGACACAGCTGGCCGCAGCGTTGGCGCGCGTTGCCTGCGCAATTGATCGTATGCCTCAAGTTGAGGCGGCACTGGCACTGCTGGCACCCGTCCAGGAGTGAGGCGATTCGGCGCCGGCGGAGCCGGCACCCATCGATCCGATCGCCTGAGTCCAAACAGAAACTCTCAAACACTGCCCGCTATCGACCACTGAGGTGGCTCGCTATGCTGCGCGCGCCCAAATTCCGCACCCCAATTCTCGGAACCCGTCATGACCCAGCAGACAGTACTCAATGCAACGCATCGCGCACTCGGCGCACGTATGGTGGATTTTGGTGGCTGGGACATGCCGATCAACTACGGATCGCAGATCGACGAGCATCATCAGGTGCGGCGCGATGCCGGTATGTTCGATGTTTCGCATATGACCGTGGTGGATCTGCGCGGGGCGCGCGTGCGCGATTTCCTGCGCTATCTGCTGGCCAACAATATCGACAAGCTGAAGTCTGCAGGCAAAGCCCTTTACAGCTGCATGCTCAATGAACAGGGTGGCGTGATCGACGACCTGATCGTCTATTTCCGCGATGAGCAGTTTTTTCGCATGGTGGTCAACGCCGCCACGCGCGACAAGGATCTTGATTGGCTGGCGCGCCACGCCAGCGTATTCGGCGTCACCCTGCAGGAGCGCAGTGACTTTGCCATGATCGCGGTGCAGGGACCGAATGCGCGCGCCAAGTCCGCTGGCCTGATGTCTACCGCTGGCGCTACCGCGGCGCTGAGGCTGGGCAAGTTTGTCGGCGCCGATGTCGACGGAATGTTTGTCGCGCGCACGGGTTATACCGGTGAAGATGGTTTCGAGATTATGCTGCCCGAGCAAGACGCAGCGGCCTTCTGGCAGCGGCTGCTGGATGCCGGTGTGCAGCCAGCGGGACTGGCGCCCGCGATACGCTGCGCCTGGAAGCTGGGATGA
>JANMSL010000022.1:0-2470 GCA_031389245.1 Lysobacterales bacterium
GCCAGGCCTCGGTGTTGAGTTCCGGCGGCACCGGGTTGCCACTCAGTGGATGAGTTTCGCGAAAGTCGGTCAAGTGCAGCGCGTCTTCCCATTCGGCATCGGTGATGTTGACATCGACGACGATGGCGCCCTGCAGCGGGAGGGCAAAGCCAGCAATCCAACCGGCGATGATGCATTTCAAGAGTCGGTCCACGATGGCCTTATTGATGAGTGAGTTGGCAGTGAGTGACGTTGGACGTAGCGAGAAACGGTTTGGTTACTGGCATTTCTCGATCTCGCAGAATTCGCTGGCGGCATGCGCCCTGCGCTCGACTGCGCGATGCAAGAGTTGACCCGATTGCGGCGCGCGGTCGATGCCTGGTCAATGAGTCGTGTAGAGCCAACCATTGCCCGACCCGCACAACCTCGGCATATTGATGGCTGGCGGCCCGTGGCGGGAATGCCATTGGTCAGGGGCGCCGCGTGCACAGCGGCGCCCTGCGGGAAAGTTCCGCCCCCAACAACGTCTGACGACAGCGCGGGGGCGATGCCGGCGTGGATGGGTTCTTCACCGCCGCGACGATCTGGCGCAGGCCAACTCAGGCGTCTCATCCCCTGCCAGGAAAGGTCACCGAGGCGACGTGTTTGCCTGCGCGCCACATGCGCTCAGGCAGACGCTGCCACCGGGTTCACTGCGTTGGTTCCGCAACGACACTGACCATCCAGCCGATACCAAAACGGTCGGTGAGCATGCCGTAGCACGGCGACCAAAACGTTTTGTCCAGCGCCATCGTGATCTTGCCACCATCGGCGAGTGCGGCGAAGGCACGCTTGGCTTCGTCTTCTGTCGCCACTGCCAGCGAAAGTGAAAAGCCGCCAAAACGTGCGCCTTCCTCGCAACCATCGGAGGCCATCAACGTGGTGCTGCCAATGCGAAAAGCCGAGTGCATCACTTTACCTTCGAAGCCCGGCTGCAGCACGTCGGACGGTACTGGCGTCGGGCTGTCCTTGAAGTACATCATCATGTCGACCTCGGCGCCGACCGCGCTGCGGTAGAACGCCAACGCTTCTTCGCAGCGACCACCGAAGAACAAGTAAGGTTGGACCATCGTACTGGACATGTTGCCTTCTCCTGCAGTGGAAAATTGGGCCAGGATGCGCGTGTCCAGAGTCTGCCCGGATCGCCCAGTCCTGGCCTATTCTCGCAAGAAAAAGCTGCGACTGGATTACCGTTTGCGAACGCCGCTGCGCTGCATCCGGCCGCGTGTTGGCACTGTGCACGTGCCCGCGGTGCGCGTCCACAACGTCATTGACTCGATTCAGAATCTATCCAGGCATAACTACACAACCCAGCGAGCAGCAGTGTCAATGCAGCGGCTGTCGGTGTGATCGCGAGCATCGCGACTGGCACTGACGAACCAGACACCGTGCCGGCGACGATCGCCATGCCGGCAATGCTGGCGGCGCCGGCGAACAGGCCGATTCGCCAACGCCGTCGTCGCGCGACGCGAGCGGACAGCGCAAGGGTGAAACCGCGGTCGGGCAGTTCGGGCTGTTCGAGCTGACGCCTGAGCAAGGCTTCGAAATCGGATTCGGGATTCATCGCTTGGTCGCTCATTGAGTGGATTGGCAATGTTGTTCGAGCTTCAGTCGCCCGCGGCGAATCAGCGTCTTGACGGTACCCAGCGGCACACCGAGGGTCTCGGCGATTTCGGGATGCGCCATTTCGTGGCGGTAATGCAGAACAAGGGCTGCGCGTTCCTCCGGGCGCAGTAACAGCATCAGCTGGTCGAACGTGCGGCTATCGACAAAGTCACTATTCGCGTTCTCGAGTGCGGTCAGATCCAACGGCAGCGAGACTTGTTCGATGTGCACTCGTTGCGCGCTGATGAACAGTTGATACGCGATGCGGAACAGCCAGCTGAGCAGCCGACCGCGGCCCTGAAAGCTGCTCAGGTGGCGATAAGCTTTCCAGAATGTCTCCTGCGCCAGGTCATCGGCCCGGCTCCAGTCGTTGCCGATCAATCGGCGCAGAAACTGCCGAACTGCGGACTGGTGTAGCCGCACCAGTTGCGCAAAGGCGTGGTGATCGTCCTGCGCGACTACCCGGCTGATCCATTCGGCTTCGCGCGACCGGTCAATGTCGTCGCTCATCGAACTTCCACAGCAGCAGGTAGGCCACACCGAGGGCAACGGGCACCCAGCCCAGCAGCCAGGCCTTGCCGCCGATAAAGAAAGTGACAAGCGTCCAACCCAGGCCGATCGCGACCAGCAGTACGCCGCGTCGACGGTCGCGATCCGCGGGTGCGGCCACGCCCGCGATGCGCGCGAGATCATTGCCGGTCACTCCCTGGTCAATCAACTTTTGCAGCGTGCGCTGCTGCTCAATGCGCAGTCGTCCGAATACGTGCACGGCGACGCTGAGAATAAGTGAAAGGCCGAGGATGACGGTGATGAGGACCGAAGACTGGTTCATGGCTGGCTCCTGTGC
>JANMSL010000023.1:0-3051 GCA_031389245.1 Lysobacterales bacterium
CTCAGCGGCGAAGGCAAGTCTTTTTCGGCGGGCGCCGATCTGCAGTGGATGCAGCGAATGGCTGCGGCCAGCGAAATGGACAACCGCGCCGACGCCGAAAAACTGGCCCGGCTCATGCGGACCCTGGCATTTTTTCCCAAGCCAACGCTGGCCCGGGTCAATGGTCCCGCATTGGGTGGCGGCGTCGGTTTGATCGCGTGCTGCGACATCGCGATCGCCGTCGACACCGCACGCTTCGGGTTGACCGAGGCCAGGCTTGGTCTCGCGCCCGCTGTGATCTCACCGTATGTGATCGATGCCATCGGCGCACGTCAGGCGCGACGCTGGTTCCAGACCGCCGAACAGTTCGACGCCGCGCAGGCACTGCGTATCCACCTCGTGCACGAAGTTGTCGCTGCTGATCAACTGGACGCCACCTGCGACCGTGTATTGAAAGCACTGCTGGCCAATGGCCCGAGCGCAGTCGGCGAATGCAAGCAACTGGTCGATCGCAGTGCAGGCCGCACCATCGAACGTCAACGCATCATCGACACCGACAACGCCGCCCTGATCGCTCGCCTGCGCGTATCTGCCGAAGGCCAGGAAGGACTCAGTGCATTTCTGGAAAAGCGCAAAGCGTCCTATAGCTTGTAGGAACGCGCTTGCTCGGTCGCTCGGTCCGCAGTGCACGGAATCGGGTTTCGTCGTGAACAGACAACACACCTTAACGGGTGAAAAGCTGCGCGCACCGGTGGCCCAAGCATACGCGCGTCGTCGGCGTCAGGATTGATCCCGATCTGCGACGACACACCCGACGCCGATGGACTCAGCGGAGCCGGCAGACTGCGCCACAGCAAAGCGAAAAAAGCGCTCGAATTCATCCACGACCTGCATGTCCTCGTACAGCACATGATGGTGCGCCAGAATACGTGCGCTCAATTCAGCGCGGGCGGCTGCGTCGGTGCCGAGCCGCACCGCCATCGCCACATACTGCACGGCGTCAAGGCAGATGGCATCGTCCATTCCCATGCGCCGATACATCGCCTGGGTATGCCGCCCGCGCTGGAATTCACCGGGCAAGGTGACCACTGGCGTGCCCACGGCAAAGGCTTCCAGCGAGGTATTCATGCCATTGAAGTGCACGGTATCGAGCATGACATCGGCGAACGCGATCAGATTGACGTAGTCGGCCGTCGCCATGCGTGGCAAAAATACGATGCGGTCGACGACGTCGGGCATGCTGGTGGCGAAGCGCTGTTTCAGCAAACGATCCCAGTGCGCAATCTTGGCCTGGATCAGCACCAGTCTGCCGCGCGGATCGGCGCGCAGAATGCCGGCAATCAGCGCGTCCATGTCAGGATGGAACTTGAACAGGTTCTGCGGACAGAGGTAGAGATGGTCCTCGGCGCCAAAACCATGATCGGCACGTGTCTTGCACTGCAGCGGAAGCTGCGGTTTCTGGTAGTAGGCCAGACTGCCCAAGCCCTGCAGCCGAAACATCCGCTCACTGTAATGCGCATCCGACGCCTCGGTTTCGTAGAGATCGTTGGATACCCACCAGTCGACGGTGGCGATGCCGGTAGTGTCTGGATGGCCGAACGATACGCATTGCACCGGCGCCAGACGCGAATAGGCGAGGAAGTAGCTGAAAGGCTCCATGCCGATGTCCTGGTAGAACAGGACGTCGAGCTGCAGCGCCTCGATCTGGCGACGTGCCGCGGCTAACTGCTGCGGAACTTCAATACTGTGTTCGGCCTGGGCGCGAATGAAGCGGCTGAAATCGTCGTCGACGCCGGGCGCGATGAAGATCGCGGTGACTTCGAAATCGGCGCGATCCAGCTGCGCGATCAAGCCCTTGCTGGTGCGTCCGATGCTGTGGTTGTAGAAAAACTGCGAGATCAGCCCGATGCGGATGCGGCCGGCGCACCGCGGCTGCGTGCAATGCGGTGCGACATAGTCCAGCGTCGGACACAGTTTGAGATAGGCGCGCGCGCTCTGCTGCTGCAGTTCGCGATTGGACAGGCCGTGGTAGGCCAGATAGAAATTCGTCCACAGACCGGTTTCGATCGGGTCTTCGATGCGCGGCAGATCGGGATCATCGACGGCAGCCAGCGACTGCGCCATGCGCGCACGCTCTGCCGCCATCGCTTCGTGCGAGGTGACGATCGGCGAAATTAGCGTCGCCCTCTTGGCACGCAGTGCCAGCGCGGGCTGCAGCGATTCGGCGCGCGCATAGGCATTGAGCGCGTCGGTGCCGCGACCCATCGCCTGCAGCACAATGCCCAGGCTCTCCCAACACACCGCGTCCTGCGGGCGGACGGTGCAGGCCATTTGCCAGTGACCGGCCGCATCGGCCATGCGGCCATGCTCCTGCAACGCCCAGGCCAATTGCATACGAAACTCGCCCTGCTGCGGCGCCAGCGTCACCGCCCGCGTCAAAGTCTCGATGGCCGCTTCCCGCGCGCCGACGCTGCGCGCAATGAGCCCCAGTCCCAACCAGGCATCGGCTTGGCGCGGATCAATCGCAATGACCTGCCGGTAGAAATGCTCGGCCTGCTGCAGCTGTCCGCCTTCATGCGCCGCACGCGCCTGCATCAAGCACTGCTCTACCGAATTTGATAGACGAGTCAATGTCTCACCTGCGGCGGATCAGGATGGCGACCATCATGCGCGGGTTGATCGATACTGTTCACTGGAATTGCCGAATCGGGCTCGGTAATGAGTTTACCTGCCCCTTGCCCAGCTGCCCCGCTATCTCCCGACGCGCAGGCATTGCTTGAGCTATTGGAGACGGCGGCGGATGAAGGTATTGACGTGAACGGGTGACGTACCCGCGGCAATCACCTTCGGCTTTGCAGCTGCCTGAATGCTGATGAGTCGACGGCCGCGACGCATCACCGGCCGCAGGCTCGGATTTCGGAAACTCGAAGCCACTCGGGCGTAACCAGAAGCGTGCACTTGTCGTAGCATCGGAACACGAGTCTTTCTCAGTAAGCTATTCGCCCACTCCGTCTCACCCTTCCGATTCGCCCATGTCTACTTCAATTTTCGATACACCGTTGCTGATCGAGC
>JANMSL010000025.1:0-4332 GCA_031389245.1 Lysobacterales bacterium
TAGGTGAAACACGGTGCTCGACCAGGTCCGTGGGCGTGATGCCGGGATTGTCGGCTGCGAAGACTGCATCGACCTCGGGATCGAGTTCAAAGCGATCGAAGCGGACGCCAGGTAGCAAGGTGAAGGCGCCATCGGCGAAACCGATCTCATCCTGCAGATAGGCGCCCAACTCGGTCGTGGTCGAGAACAAGAAGTCCCGCACCGGGAAATTGTCTGGGCCGATCACGGTCGTTGTGGTGCCGCTCGCCAGATTGCGACTGATACCGGTACGCAGTTGTTCGGTGTCGGTCGATATCCATTCGATGCCCCAGGTCAGGTTTTGCGAAATGGTTCCGTCGATTGGCTGCCGCGCAGTGAACTCAAACCCGCGGACGCCCTGATCGAAGATGAAACTGCGATCGCGTTCGCTCCTGACTGGCGTGGCACCAGGCGAACTGCGTGTGCTTCGGTCTTCAAAGGTTTCTTGCCGGGTTTCGCTGCGCTGGTCATAAACCTGGACCAAGGCGCGATCCATCGTCGGCAACCCGGGCGCGAATTCATAGTCTAGGCTGAATCGACGATGCGACTGGCGATCAACGCCATCCAGATCAGTAGTGGTGATCTGCGTCGGTCCCGATGATTGCGTAGCGCGCGAGGAAAACACTTCGGTGTCAGTCCGATCGCGCCCCGCGTCAATTGCCAAGCGCAGCATTTGCTCATCGCCCATTCGGTGGACCAGCTTCGCAAGCAAGCTGTCGCCCTGCTGCTGCTGAGGATTGGGTTTGGTTCGCATGTTGCTCGCGCTGGCGTTGCCACCGAAATTGACGGCCTCTTCGCCTTCATGCCGATCCATTCCAATGGACCCCGACCAGTCGCCGATTGCGAGCGCGCCGTTGACCGTTTGCACCCAACTCTGGTCGGAACTGTCGTATCCCGACTTCGCGCCGATGTGATGATTCTTGCCTTGAAGAAAATCCGCCGGGTCACGCGTTCGCAGACTGACAACGCCGCCCAATGCGCTGCTCCCATAGAGCGATGACGCTGGCCCGCGCAGCACCTCGATGCTCTCCAGCATTTCCAAGTCGACCGTGTTGCGCGTTGCATTGGAGAAACTGCCGATGGAAAAACTGTCCGGCACGCGAATGCCATCGACCTCGACCAATACGCGATTGCCTTCGATGCCGCGCACACTGATGTCCTGCAACCCAAAGCGCGTCATTGCCGAGCGCATCGACAGATTGGGTTCGTATCGCAACGCCTCGCTGAAATCACCGGCGAGTTGCTCATCCAACGCCGCGCGATCGATCAACGAGACTGTGCCAATGGTCTCGCGCAACGGCTTGGCGGACTTGGTGGCGCTGGTGATTACCGCGCCCAACCAGGTGGGTGGGCGCTGCAACGTGTCTGGAACTGCGGCTGTCGTCTGCGCGTGGGCGTCGTGTTGCCAGACAAGCAACGAAGCCATTGCCATACAAAGACGGCAGCGCTGCGGTGATCGCATATCAAATCCCTATGTTTGAAAGGCGAACGATAATCATTCGTATTACGTATGTCAACGAAAACTATTGCACGCTGGTGTCGCCGGACAGCGCTGTTCGAGAAACCGGCGCATTCGCCGCCACAGCATGCTGGGCGAGCAGTTCCGAGGCCAGCTCTCGACAGCACCCGCAACCGCTGCCACAGCCAGTGCGCGCTGTGAGCGCATCGAAGTCACGCGCTCCGGCGCTTGCTGCTGCGCGTACGGCGGACTCAGTAACACCAATGCAAACACAGACGTACATCGACGCTCCTCAGTGCCGGGTAATTGCCGTCGGCTGCTCCGCCATCTTGTTCAAGTCATCACATGGCACGCCCAGCAACAGTCCAGCGCCACTGAAAACCGACATCAACTCAGCCGCATGCACCACCGCAACTCGAAATGTTGTTGCCGAAAGCCACTGCATCCAACACCCATCAAGTTGCTCTATGCCTGCCTGCTGCATCACCCCGAGCGCATCCAGTATCAGCATTTCATCGCAGCTGACCCAGCCCAGATCGGGCGGCAAAACTTGCACAGGGCGAAACGATTGCGTGGCAAAGCACTCGACCAGGCGGTTCAAATGCCTATGCGCGGGACTGATGCCTACGCGCTGCAACGCTGCACCGATCAATCGTTGGGTTTCGCCATCGCCGGCACCGTGATGCGTTTGACGCATCGCCCAGAGCAGCAACTGCCGCGGAAAGCGCAAGTCAGTCACCGATAGGTGCACGTATGCATCGCGGTTAGTCGCCCGTTCGGCCATCACATCGCTCACATTGAGTAAGAGGTGCAATCATCCGCGCTTGCTGCTTTAACGTCAATACGAATCGTTCTCGTTGCTGCTACTATCTTGATAACTAGCAGTCACCGCCCCAGGTTCCCTATGCGTAGTGTTTTTGTCGCTGTCGCCGTCTCGGGTTTGATATTCATCGCTCAAAGTGTCCCGGCAGCCGAGAGCGTGTTCGGTTTTGCCTACACTGCTGATTCGCTTGCAGAAGACGCAGTAGAAGGTTATTCGCGCCTCGCCCATCGCTGGGACAGAGGCGAAGGATGTATTCACGCCAACGAATTCCGCATCGGTTTTGACAAATTTCGCTTCAAGATCGGCTTCGAGTTCTAGTTCATGGCTGGCGATCCAAAATGGCTGGTGCTGCTGCCGGCATGCGCAACGCCGCCCTCAGCGCACGCCGAAATCTATCTCGGGGTGACCGAGGCGCAACAAGCGCTGCTACCGGGACGAGAACTAATCGCATTTGATCAAACGCTGAACGCAGCACAGATCAAGGCGATCGAGAAGCATGCCGGCGTCAAGGTCCGCCAACCACAGCTGAAGGCCTGGCGCAGCAGCAAAGGCGAGTGGTTCCTCGTCGACCAGGTATCGGGTAAGTACGAGTTCATTACCTGGGCACTGGCACTGGACACGAACAGCAACGTACTTGGCATCGAAATTCTCGAATACCGTGAGCGCTATGGCCACGAGGTGCGCAATCGCAACTGGCACTCCCAGTTTTCGGGCAAGTCTGTCGTGGATGCAGTACGCATCGAACAGGACATAAAAAGCATCTCCGGCGCCACGCTTTCCTCAGTACACCTCACGCAAGGCGTACGCCGACTGATTGCCACGCATGCGCTCGTCCTCGCCGACCACTGAGATCGTGCGATGCCGACCGGCGCTGGGCACCTATGTGCGAATTGCGGTCGCTGGCCTGCCACAACACCTGGCCACGAGAACGATTGATTCGGCATTCGCCACGGTCGAACGTATCGAAGCATTAATGAGCTTTTATCGTGTCGACAGTCAACTTCACGAGTTGCATCGCAACGGGCTGCGACGCTGGACGCCGATCAGTCGCGAACTCAGCGAAGTATTGGCGTTGAGCAAGAAACTGCATTCAGCCAGCGCCAAGGTCTTTGACCCCAGCATCGGCGGCAAGATGATGCATGCGGGACTGTTGCCGCTGATCGACGACCTACCCGAGCCCGACCCTAAAGCCGATTTCTCGCAGCTATCGCTCAGCCCAGGGTTCGCTCGCCTGCGCAGGCCGATACTGCTCGATCTCGGCGGTATCGCCAAAGGCTATGCCGTGGATCGCGCCCTCGCGACCATCCGGAAATCTGCCGCTGTCCGTGCATCGGTAAGCGCAGGTGGCGACCTCGCACGCTTTGGCGGCGAGGAAATCATCGCGCTGCAGCACCCGATCGCGGGTCGCGGCCCAGTGGCCGCAATCAAGCTGTCGACGGGCGCCATGGCAACCAGCAGCGATCACTACGCGAGGCTCACGCTTCGCACTCGTAGCGACAAACTTCCGTCTCATCCCAGTGCTGCAATTACGGTGCTCGCGCGTCGCTGCGCGCTGGCCGACGGTCTGACCAAAATCGCTTGGCTGCACCACGATGCCGCCACCGTACTGCGCCGATTCGGTGCACGCGCGCTGCGGGTTGAAGTCAATGGCGAAGTAGTAGTTTTGTGCGGATAGTCAAGTGGCGATAGGTGCGTGCTCATCATGGACGAACGCAATCGCCTTCAAGTGCTTCGCTTCAGTCAAAATTTCGTGGACGCGTGGCCTACTCGATGATGCCAATATTGCTGCTCTCTGGGCTACTCTGGCTTGCGTTCGAATATTTCGTGCGCGTCGAGGCGGAGTTCGGTCTGGTGCATCACTGGATGCAGTTCTGGTGGCTTAAAGCGCATGGTACCTCCGCGATCGCAGCCACTTGGGGTTTTGGCGTAGTGTGGACGGTGCACATAATGCGATTCTGGAAACAACGAACAGCTGGGAGAATGGATGTCTGTGCTGCACTGGGTGTTGGGACTGGTCGCCGGCATCGCCCTC